>JAVBYH010000205.1 GCA_030824175.1 Bacteroidota bacterium
TCCTCGGCGACGATGCACTCGTCTTCGACAACAAGTATGCGCGGATGATTCATGGCTGTCTCGATTAAGTGCGACGCAATTTTTCGCTCCTGGACTGGGGTTCACAGAACGCGATCGAGAACGTCGTGCCGTTCGCCGTATCAACGTCGATCGTTCCGCGCAGCTGTGTACTCGCCAGGATGTTCACGAGCCGAAGCCCGAGCGAACGGGCATGCTTCCAATCGAATCCCTCCGGGAGGCCGATCCCATTGTCGCTCACGGTGAGGCGGATCGCGCGCCCCTCCGCGCTGATGCCGATGCGGATCGCGCAGTCACGGCGCACCCGGGCATCGGGCGGGAAGGCATACTTCAACGCATTCGTGACGAGCTCGTTGATGATTAATCCGCAGGGGATAGCCGCGTCGATGCCGACGAAAATGTCCTCCGCCTGCACCTCGAGAGACGTGTTGTAGGTGATGCCGATCGTCTGCATCACGTTCTGCGACAGCGTGCGTATGTAGACCGGCAGATTGACACGCGCGATGTTCTGCGACTGGCAGAGCGTTTCGTGCACGAGCGACATGACGCGCGCGCGCGCCTGCAGCTCGGACAGCATTTCCTGCGTTTTTTTATCCGAGACAGACTCGGCCTGCAGTCCCATGAGTGCGATGATCACTTGCAGGTTGTTCTTCACGCGATGGTGTATCTCGCGCAGCATCACTTCCTTTTCTTCGAGCGAGTCGCGCAGCCGCTGCTGCGCGTTTTTCTGATCGGTGATGTCGCGCGCCGACGTGACGATCGTCTCGACATCCCCGTTCGGCAGGAATTCGGGGATGAGCTCCCAGTCTACCCAGACACCGCTCGGAAGCTGGTATTCGGTGCGCTGAAGCGACTTCGATGTGAAAGTGCGGTCGATCTCGCGGTCCCAGAAATCGACGAGGTCCGTGGGGAATCCAAGCTCGGCGTGCGTTTTTCCGAAGAACGCCTCAACCGGAACACCCGTGTGTTTTTCGGCCATCGGATTCACATAGAGGAGCCGGTGCCGCTTGTCGAAGCGCATGATGATGTCCTGCGAGAATTCAGCGAGGGCGCGGAATTTTTCCTCCGATTCACGGAGCGCGCTCTCCATCTCCTTTTCCTCCGTGATGTCCACGCAGCTTCCGACGATCTCCAGCGGCACGCTGTCGTCGTCTCGCACGAGGCGCGCCTCGTCGCGCAGCCAGCGGTAGGATCCGTTGCCATGCCTGAACCGGTACTCGATGACCTGGTGCCCTTCGTTGAAGAGCGCCGCTGTCGTCAGCAGCAACCGCCGGTCGTCGGGATGCAGCCGTGTCATCCAGCTCATCGGCTCGTCCACGATGTCCGCCGCCTCACAGCCGAGAAGCATCCCGATATTGCTGCTCAGGAACGTCATGTTGTACACGGCCTCGACTTTGCGGCTGTAGATGATGACAAGGGACGTATAGAGGAGATGTTCGAGCCGGCCGCGGGCGGTGAAGAGTTCGCGTTCCGCAAGTTTCCGCGCGGTAATATTCTCCCCGAACTCGAGGATCCCGATGCAGTTCCCATGGTCGTCGAGGCGCGGCGACACCTCGAGATTCACCCACACCTTTTCACCGCTCTTCGTGCATTCGATGACCTCGCGGCGGTGGGGCTTCTTCATGGCCACCGTGGTGGCCCGCATGCTCTTGAGCGTCGCCACCGTCCACGGTTCATCCAGCGGATAGAGGATGCCGATGGCGGAACGTCCGACGACCTCATGGGCCGGATATCCGAACAGCTTCTGTGCGCCGATGTTCCAGAACGTGATCCCGCCCTCGTTGTCCGTGAGAATGACCGAGATGCTCGACGAGCTGTCGAGGATGCTGCGCAGGAACGCGTTGCTCATTTCGAGCTCGTGTTCAACCCTGACGCGTTCGTTGATCTCCGCCTGCAGCTCCTCGTTCGCCGCCGCGAGCTCGGCCGTACGCTCTGTGACGCGTGTTTCAAGATCGCGCTCCTTCTCCTTGAGCGCCCGCTCGACGCCGCTTTTATAGATCGCTATTTCGATCGCCGAATGGAGCTCGCGATCCTCGAACGGTTTGAGGATGTACCCGTACGGTTCGGTGACCTTGGCCCGCTGGAGCGTGCCTTCGTCGGCATAGGCGGTGACGAAGATCACCGGGGTGCCGAACTGCGCTCCGATCTGTTCGGCCGCCCTGACGCCGTCCATCGGTCCCTGCAGCATGATGTCCATCAGCACGACATCCGGCCGATACATGCCCGTTTTCACGACGGCATCATCGCCCCGCGACGTCACGCCCACGACGGTATACCCCAGCCCCCTTACACACGAGCTGAGATCTTCGGCCACGATTCCCTCGTCATCGACTATCAAAATTGTATGCGGCATACCGGAGCCCTTTCTCATCCAGGTTCGCTGCGGCGTCTCTTCAGCGGTGGAACATGCTCTTTTCCCCGGCGATCAGTCGGTGCCCGCTTGCGGGGTGCGCTGCACCTGCTGCGCGTTCATGTACGACAGGTCGATCAGTTCGTGCACAAGCTGGAACTCATACGGGAGAACGCGCACCATCGACTCGATGTCACACAACCGGCCCTGCTCCGCACAATTCTCGATCGTCTTGAAGATCTCGTGGAGCCGCATCGCACCGAACTGCCCGCACGTGCCCTTGAGCATGTGCGCCGTGTCCGCGATCCGCTTCGTGTCCGATGTGTGCACAAGCGACTGGAGCTCGACGATCTGCCCGGGCATATATTTCATGAACGTTTCGATATTGCGCACGAATTTATCGTGCGTGATGTGCGATTCGAGTTCACTCAGCACGCTCTTATTGATGATATTCATACGGATCACTCCTGCGGTTGTGGGATTTTATTTCTCCACTTCTCGATCATGAGGCGGAGGTCTTCGAATCGAATGGGCTTCGCGATATAGTCGTCCATTCCCGCCGCAAAGCATGCTTCCCTGTCACCGTCGATTGCGTGCGCCGTCATGGCGATGATGACGCCGCGACGGTCGGCGCCCGCAGCCTGGTGGATCCGCCGTGTTGCCTCATACCCGTCCATCACGGGCATCTGGCAATCCATGAAAATGATATCGTACTTCCGCATCGTGGCCATTTCGAGCGCCTTCTCCCCGTTCCATGCGACGTCCGGCTGGCACCCCATGGCTTCGAGGAGATCGGCGGCGACCTGCTGGTTCACGATGTTGTCGTCGACGACGAGGATCGAGAGCGGCGTCTCCGGCTCCGCCGGAACGGCCGGAAAGTCAGTGGACCGGTCCGACACTGCGGGTGCCGGCGCCGATGTCGGTTCGCCGACAACGGTGCAGTACGCTTCATAGAATTCCGATTGCTTCGAGAACCGATCAAGCACGCTGTAGACGCCCCTTGTGCGCGTGACAGCCTTCACGACGCCGTCCGTGAACGGCCCCACCAACACCGTCCTGATGCCGCGCAGCTGTGGATTATCGTCTATCCGCTCGAGCAGATCGGCGCTCGTGCAATCCTGCAGCACCTCCCCTATGAAGAGGGCGTCATACGGCACACCTTCCGTGATCGCGGCCGAGAGCATGTGTTCCACCGCGCATCCGGTGCGGGCGATGGCGAAGGGGATATGGAACGTATTGGCCATCATCTGCAGGATCTTCCGTGCCGCGGGACTGCCATGAGCGATGAGGATTTTTTTTCCGTCGACAGGCAGGGGCGGCATCGCGGCGGCCTCGGTCCGGACAGACAACGCGAACGTTGTATTGAAGCGGAATGTGCTTCCCTTGTCAACACGGCTGGTCACCGTGATGCTGCCGCCGAGCAGTTCGACAAGCCGCTTCGTGATCGCCAGACCAAGTCCCGTCCCGCCGTGTTCGCGCGTGATCGACCCGTTCACTTGGGAGAACGGCTTGAAGAGCTTGCCCATCGCCTCCGGCGGGATGCCGATGCCCGTGTCGCTCACCGAAAAGTCCAGCACCGCACCGAACACGGTCTCCCCGACGAACCGCACATGGAGGATGATCATCCCCTCGGGCGTGAACTTGACGGCGTTGCCGATGAGATTCGTGAGCACCTGACGGAGCCGCATCGGATCGCCGTGAAGCTGGTTGGGTACATCGGCGTCGACGATGCATGTCAGCTCCACGCCTTTTTCCTTCGCTTTGTACCAGAAAATATCCGTTGTACTTTCGAGCTCCGCCCTGAGGTTGAAGTCCGACTCCTTCAACTCCATTTTCCCGGCCTCGATCTTCGAGAAATCGAGGATGTCGTTGATGATGGCAAGCAGCGAATTGCTCGAGCTGTTGATGACGGAGAGGAAGCGCGATTGCTGTGTGTTCAGGTTCGACTTCGCCAGCAGGCTCGTCATGCCGATAATCCCGTTCAGGGGCGTTCGGATCTCGTGGCTCATGTTCGCGACGAATTCGGATTTCATACGCGACGCATCTTCGGCGTTCCGCCGCGCCGTGTCGAGTTCCCCCGCCTGGATCTTCAGGAGCCTAGCCTGTTCTTCCGCACGCGCGTTCGAGAGCATCAGCTGCCGGTTCCGTTCGGCGATGGCGGCCTCGGCGTGCTTCCGCTCCGTGATGTCGCTGAACGTCTCGTACATGCCCGTGAGCCGCCCGTCGGCCGCGGTGCGCGCGACGACGGCCGTGAGCAGGCTCCGCCTCTCCGTGTCGCCGCGAAGGATGTCGATCTCGAACACCATCGCCTTTCCGGCCCTGAGCCGTTCGAAGTGCTGATCCTGCAACGCGCCGGAGAGCTCGGGTGTCACGAACTCGGAGATCGTCCTGCCGACCATGTCCTCCTTCGCATACCGGTACAACTCCGCGGCGGCTCTGTTCACGTACTCGATGTTCCCGTTCAGATCGAGGATGATGAGGCCGTCGCCGATATTTTCGATGATGGACCGGAACCGTTCTTCGCTTTCGCGCAGCTCCAACTCGGCAAGCTTTTCCCTGGTCCTGTCGATGTTGATGCCCACCACGCCGATGATCGCCCCCGTTTCATCGCGCAGAGGATGCTTCGCCACGCGAAGCGAACGAACGAGTTTTCCGGTGGACGGATCGTACGTCTCATCGAGCGAATCGATGAGCGGCACCTCCCCGTTCAGGATCATGTCCTCCTCCAGGCTGAAGCGGGCCGACGCCTCGTCCGGGAAGAGTTCCGCATCCGACCGGCCGAAGAGTTCGGCATCCCGATGAAACCCGAGGGAGGCGGTGTTGCACGCATTGGAAAGGATGAACCGCTTGGCGCCGTCTTTCGCGTAGATCTGGTGCGGCAGGCTGTTCACAACGGTGTGGAGAAGGTTGCGTTCCTCCGTCAGCGCCCGTTCCGCCCTCTTCCGCTCGCTCACATCGATGAACGTTTCGAGGAGCCTGAGGCGGCCATCGATCATGAGTGTTCGGACTGTCTTGATGATTGGCACCATGACGCCCGCCGCGTTCATGATGACACGGTCGGAGACATCGACGTCCTGCTTCAGGTCCGTAATGGGACAGTTGCCGTGTTCCGACGGACAGACAAGATTGTGACAGACTTCGCCGATGATGTCCTCTTGTCCGCGGCCGATGATGCGGGCCGCCTCGTCGTTGATCTCGAGGATCCGATGCGTCTCCGCATCGACGATCATGACCCCGGTGCGGATCGATTTCAGGATGATCTTCAGCCGGCTTTCGTTTTCCTGCAGGAGCTCCTCCGCGTGCTTGCGTTCCGTGATGTCGTGGGCCACGACACAGATCGTGTCGCGGCCGCCGCACGAGATCATGCTCGCGCTCGAAATCACGTCCACCGGGCTGCCCGATTTTGTATAGTACCGGCGTTCGGCCGCCTTGCTCCCGGCATCGAGCAGCATGGCGGCGACGAGGTCGCGGAGCCTGTTCATGGGATGGCGGATGAAATCCTTCACATGCAGGCGGAGCGCGTCCTCCTCCGAATATTCAAGGAGCGAACGGAACGCGGCATTGGTCTCGACGATGCGTAACGTCTCGGCATCGAAGAGAAAGACCGCATCCTTCGCGTTGGCGACAACGGCGCGGTACCGTTCCTCGCTCTCGCGGAGGGCCTTCGTCATCGCGTGCTTGTGGAGCGACATCTCGATCGTCGCCTGGAGCTCGCGTTCCTGCACCGGCTTCACAAGATAGCCGTACGGGTCCGTGATCTTCGCGCGCTGGAGGAGGTCGTCGTCCGAGTATGCCGTGATGTAGATGACCGGTACATCCATCACCGCGTGGATTTGTGCGGCGGCCTCGACACCGTTCATCTCTCCGTAGAGATTGATGTCCATCAGGATGAGATCGGGGTGCTCGGCCGATGCCAGCACGACGGCCTCCTCACCGGAGGCGACGGGGTCGGGCACCTCGTACCCCAGTGAAACGAGTATATCGTGGAGGCGGACTGCGATGATGGCATCGTCTTCTACGACCAGGATCTGTTGGCGTTCCATGCCGGCACCCTCACCCTCTGCACACAATAACGCATCATTGAATATCGGTTACTGTTCCGTATCCGGACCGGTGTATGAATTAATCATCTTCCAGAGGCTTTCGAGATCCTTGTGCGTT
The DNA here is from genome assembly GCA_030824175.1 of Bacteroidota bacterium. Taxonomy (GTDB): domain Bacteria; phylum Bacteroidota; class Ignavibacteria; order UBA10030; family UBA8401; genus CAISDA01. The sequence continues at coordinate 6,530 of JAVBYH010000205.1, forward strand.
CCCCATTCACGGCCGAGCGCGCAGCACAGGCACAGACGCGTCGTCGGATTATTCCTGAGGAATTTCTCGGCGATCTCGCAGCGGCACAACATGCACCGTCCGAACGTTCCGCTGTCAAGACGGTCCAGGGCGTCGCGCAACGCGGCCAGGCGCCCTTCCGACTTGAACGAGAGAAAATAATGAATCGGGACGGTCTCCGGCACAGCCTGGTGAAATTCTTCCGCAAGGACACGACGCGTTTCGGCCTCGAGCAGCTTGCGGTATGTCGTGATCTTTTCCTGCGTCATCATACGCTCCGTGCGGTGCACAATCGGCTCCCTGACACGCCGTTCTCCCTTCTCCCCTGAGGAGGGAGAACGGCTTCCCGCCGCCACACACGACTCACCCGGCATTATTTTTCGCGGGTGGTGAGCCTCCCATTCTTGCTCACGGCGATCTCCGAACGTCGTGTCACGCCTGGATCGCATGTGCGTCGTTCGCCCTGTGTCGTGGTC
>JAVBYH010000382.1 GCA_030824175.1 Bacteroidota bacterium
CGGCCACGGCCGAGCCGCCCGCACCGGTGATGAGCGCCACGGTGGCCTCGGCGTCCGCCTCGTTGTCGAAGTAGTTGACGACGACGCGCGCGCCCTGCCGGGCGAGCTGGAGGGAGATGGCGCGGCCGATATCCCGCGCACCGCCCGTGACGACTGCTGTTTTACCGTTCAGATCAACCATAGTAACTCCTTTATTGGTAGTGAATTAAATGATACAGCCCGATGCTCTTTCGCTCCGATGCGTGCGCGCCAGCGCGCCGGCCGGGGATCGCCGCGCATGAATGACATCACATATCATACAAGTAAGTGCAAAAAAAATGTTACGGGAGGTCGTCCTCGCTGAACTGCTCCAGTTGACGGAGCTTCTCCTGCGCCTGGAGCATCGTCTGGATCTGCTCCTCGGCCACGCGGAGGTGCTGGCTCATCGCCGCAAACGCGCTGTCCGGATCGCCCTTGATGATCTCCTGGACGATCTTCCCGTGCCAGACGACGGCCGATTCCTTCGCGTTATAGTTCGTCGCGTACACGGCCTTCTTGATCTCCGGCATGAGCCTGTGGATCGGATCCAGGATGAGCGGCATGACGTTGTTGTGCGATGCCTTGGCGATGTGGAGATGGAACGCCATGTCCATCTGCGCCAGTTCGTCCTTGCTTCCGTCGAATTCCGCGAGCTTTTTAAGGTCCTCGAGCAGGATTGTCTCGTCCTCCTGCGTATGATGCGTCGCCGCGTAGGCGGCGATCGGCGGCTCGATGATCTGCCGCGCGTGGATCACATCCAACGCCGAATTGTGCCTGTTCTTGTAGAGGAGGTAGTTCCGCAGCGGATTGGTGACGCTGTCGGCCGACATCCCCTTCACGAAGATGCCCTTCCCCTTCTGTATCGAAATGAGCCCCTTGCCCGAGACCATGCGAAGGGCCTCGCGTATCGCGGTGCGGCTCACCCCGAACTGCTCGCACAGTTCCTGCTCGGAAGGCAGCTTCTCCCCTTTGATAACACGCTTGAGACGGATCGCCTCCTCGATGTTCGCGGCGATCGTCTTGCTCAGGAGCTCTCTATTCTGAACGGGTTTGAAAATTGGCGTTTCCTTCTCTCATTGGCCGATGCGGGGTTCGAACTTGTCATACATGTGACATCGTGCTCAAACATAGGAAAACATTCCCGGTTTGTCAAGCGTCCGGGGATGATTTTTTGAATTTTTTTTAGGTGATGACCGCGGCGGCGTCTGTCCGCGTCCCGACGCGCTACACGCTCCGTATCGTGCGCTCTCTGGGGGTGACAATGGCCGTGCCGTTTGTGAGGTCCGTTAACTGGCGTGTGAAATGCTCGACGGCGGCCAAGGGAACGAAAAGCGTGAACGTGACCTTCTCGGCATACTCCGTGGCGTCGATGAAGGCCTCGAACCGCTGCGTCAGCCCCATCACGGGGGTGACGTACGTATACTCGACTCTTGCGGTGAGCCGCTGCACGGGAAGCCTCAGTACCGGGCGCGCCGCAGCGAGCACCGCCGCGGCGGCGTCGTGGTATGCGCGGCCCAGTCCCCCGACCCCGAGCTTCGTCCCACCGAAATACCTCGTCACGATGAGGATCGCGTCCGAGATGTCCTTCGCTTGGAGGGCGGAGAAGATCTTCACCCCCGCCGTGCCAGAGGGCTCCCCGTCGTCGGAATACCGGAAGACCGCGCGCTCTTCCCCGATCGCGTACGCGTAACAATGATGCGTCGCGTCGAAATACTTTTTCCGCGCCGCGAGGAGCCTCTCCTCGGCTTCCTCAACGGAATACGCCGGATGCGCCTCGGCGATGAATCTCGAACCCTCGATCTTCAGCAGCGCCTCGGAGGACCCGGCGATCGTGTAATAACGCCCCATGGATGCCTTCGGCCGCCCGTTATTTCAATGATGTAAAGCTGAATGCCGCCGTCAGCCGGAGGGTGATCGCGTCATCGCTCTTCGGCACAGCCGAATTCTTGTTCGTATACGTGCCGTAGCCGATGTTCGGAATCACGTGCACGCCCTTGACAGGAATGTAATCCACGCCGATCGTCGCCTCGAAGCTCCGCAGTCCGGAGCCTGGCTTGTTCTGATCGTCGTCATAATAGTCGCCCCGAAAGACGAGACGGATGTCGGTGTCGGCCTCCACCCACCCGTAGAGTGAGACGGCGAACGGCGACTGGTCGTAGAACGGGGTCAGTGTGTGGTGGTTGATCCTGTAGATGCCTTCGAGGGCGACCGCATAGCCGGTCTCCTCGAGCCCCACCAATCCCTTGAAGCTTGCGCGGTACCGGTCGCTCGTTTCACTTTCGAAATCGGCGTACCCTTCAAGCGTGAATCCCGCGACCGGGGTGAGACCGAGCGAGGCGTAGATCTTCTGCGTGCTGTTCGTCTCCCTCATCGTGCCCGATCCGTTCCCCACCATCACGTGGTACGCAACGATGCCGTGCGGATCGATCTTGCCTTTGACCGCGATGCCGTTGTCGACGGCCGGTGCCATGCCGTAGTATTCGAGCGGCATCGTCTGCAGCGAACGGTACCCCCAGATGCGTTCGGATGTCACAACCGCCGGCGTCGGAGAGAGTCCCATGACGACACGCATCTGCGGCAGGATGTTCCGTATCTCAACGTTCGCCTGCCTCAGGGAAAGCCCGTACGTTCCGCCCGCCCCCGCTTCGTTCGCCTCGATCTCCGCCACGGCCGTAACATAGCGGGAAAATTTATGCTCCGCGCCGAGGTTCACGCGCCGGAGCTCGAATGCATTCCGATCCGTCAGCGATGCGTTCGGATTCTGCATGTTGTAATAGTACCCGGCGAATCCACCCGCCGTCACGACGGTGGATGGTACTGCCGGTGCCGGCGCTCTTTTTGCAACAGACTGCTGGGCGTGAAGTCCCGCCGCGCCAAGCATCAAAAGAAGGAGGAGTGACAGCTTGTTCATCGTGTGTGTTCCTTATGTGAAGAAGTGACGGTCATGAGCGAATCTAGTATACCATAATTACAGTTCGCACGCAATATGCCGGGACCGGAGGTGTGACGGCGGACAACATTGCGCGGGATGCCCGGGAAGTGTCTTTTTATGTTGTAATAGTGGTTATTATCCCGTACGTTGAATGGCACTCTTTCTCTTCCCAAAGGACACTGTCGTATGAAAATCGGAATCACGTGCTATCCCACCTACGGCGGCAGCGGCGTCGTCGCAACTGAACTGGGAAAGGCGCTTGCAAAACGCGGGCATCAAATCCACTTCATCAGCTATGCGATGCCCATGCGACTCACGGAATTCGTTGATGGCATCATGTACCACGAGGTGGAGAGCGCCACATACCCGCTCTTCGAGTTTCCCCTCTATACACTCGCCCTGGCCAGCAAGATGGTCGAGGTCGCGACATTCGAGCAACTCGACCTCCTCCACGTCCATTACGCGATCCCTCATGCCACAAGCGCCTACCTCGCCAAGCAGATGCTCGGCGACCACAAATTCAAGATCATCACGACGCTGCACGGCACGGACATCACGCTTGTCGGACTGGAGCCCAGCTTCCAGCCCGTCATGAAATTCAGCATCGAGCAGAGCGACGGCGTCACCGCCGTGTCGCGCTACCTCCGCGAGAAGACGATCACCAATTACAACATCAACAAGGAGATCGAGGTCATTCCGAACTTCATCGATCCCGACGTGTACAAGCGCGAAACGAGCAAGTGCGTGAAGAAACGCTTCACGCCGCACGGCGAGAAGATGCTCATGCACGTCTCCAACTTCCGCCCCGTGAAGCGCGTGCACGATGTCGTGCGCATCTTCGCCCTCGTGCAGGAGAAGATCCCCGCCACGCTCGTCCTCATCGGCGACGGTCCGGACCGCTCCTCCTGTGAAAGCCTCTGCAGGGAGCTCGGCATCGCCGACAAGGTGAAATTTCTGGGGAAGCAGACCGAGCTCACGGACCTGCTCTCGTGCGGCGACCTCTTCCTCATGCCGAGCCAGTCCGAAAGCTTCGGACTCTCAGCGCTCGAGGCGATGGCCTGCGAGGTGCCGGTGGTCTCCAGCAGCGTTGGCGGACTGCCCGAACTCGTCGAGCACAACAGAACGGGATATATCGCGGAGATCGGCGACGTGGAGCGGATGGCAAAATACGCGGTGGACCTGCTGGGAAATCCGGCGAAGCATCAGGCGTTCGCCGCCGCCTCGCGCAAGCGCGCCGTGGACCTCTTCAACGAAGAGCTCATCGTCTCGCAGTACGTGCGCTACTATGAAAAAATTCTGGCCATCTAATCACGGCAGCCGGATGTTCTTCCGCTCCCAGAATTTCAACCACTGCACATTGGGCTCCGTCAGCGGCACGGCAAACATGCGTCCCCCGAATCCGAGGTACCGGTACACCATTGCCGGCACCGTCGACACGGAGACTTTCGAGAGGTTCTTCTCGTAGACGGTGATGCCGAATTTATCGGCAAGCCTCCCGAGGTTCTTGTCCGTGAGCGCGCGCAGTTTCATGCCGATCACCGCTTCGCGCGCCTTCGCCGTGTCGGACTTCGAGAGCGTGTCGCTCATCATGCGGTGTTTCACGTATTCCAGTTCCTCCCCCGAGGCCGTGAGGGTGTCGCCCATCGACTGCTTGTAAAGCTGTGCAAGGTACCAATCCCGCCACGGCCCCAGTTCCTGCTGCACCGCCGAGGAGCGCTGCAGCTGCAAGTCGTATCCCTTCTGTGTCAGGTTCTCCTGATCGATGATGTCACGCAGACGCTGCTCGTACCCGTACCGTACAAGCGCGAGCGTCGGCCGGTCGATGACGAGCCCCGATGTGAGCATCTTCTGCAGCGTCGTTTCGAGCGTCCACTCCGTGTGCGCGAAGACAACGTACGGCGCCCGCGCGTCGGCATGAAGTTTTCCGAGCACCGAACGTACCATGTCCTGAGTGAGGATGAATTTCGCGGTGTCGGACCGCCGCGCGTCCGCGGGCGTCGCCGCCGTGTACGCATCGAACAGCGAGGTGATCACTGACTTCGACACCCTGGCGCGGACGTTCGTCCGGACGTCCTTCAAGGCCGAGGCGATATATTCGGCCATGCGTGTTGCCTCCCTGCGCTTCCGCAGCGTCTCGCCGACGCGTTCACGGAGCGTCCTGCGTTCGCGTTCTCCCGGGCTGAACGTGATGTTCTTCGCGACGAGTTTTGGTATATAATAGCCGTCGTCGAGAAGGATCGGAGCGCATGTCTCCCCCGGCTTCAGTGCGTACACCGCCGCCTCCATCCGTTCATCGGCCTCTCCCCAGCGCGTCATCGCCGAATCCGGCCCCTCCCACGACGCGTTCGGCGCGGCGGATGGTCGGAGCGATTCGAGCGCGCGGCCTGCGCGTATGAGCCTGTAGAGAGAGTCGGCCGTCGTCTTCAGCGGCGCGTAGAGGAAATACACCTTGCGTTCCTCCTGCGCCCTGGCCATTGCACGCTGCAGTTCCTGCTCGGTGATCTTCACCTTTTCGCGCACTTCGCGGCGGTACAATTCATCGCGCACGAAGAGGCGTTCGATCGTGCGCACGGCGTTCAGGAGCGCCGTATCCCTGTCGAGCCCCTCCTCTCGTCCCTGCTGGGCGAGGAGCTTTTCCGCGATGAGCGTGAAGAGAAATTCGGCCTTCTTCTCCTCCGTCTTGCCCCTGACACCGCGCTGGAAACCCGGCGTCAATTCATAGCGGGAGACGAATTCACCGGCGGTGATCGTCTGTGCGCCGACATGTGCAACGGGTGTCTCCGGCGTGACAACCTGCTGCGCCGGCAGCCGCAGCACGGCGGCGATGATGAGTGCGGACAGTGTGAATCGTTTCATACATGTCATCCAATGCTCGAAAGAAACAAATAAATTACGTCGGGAAGTCCGAAAAAGAACGCCTGCGCCAGCATCGGCGTCAGCAGGCTGCGCGTCCGGTGGTAAACGATGCCCGAGAAGAAACCGATCCCGTATGCACAGGCGTACTCGGCGGTCGTCGTCGTGTAATGCGCAAGCTCCACGCGGCCGAGCGCGAAGATAAGCGCCGTGATGAAAATGACGGCGGGCAGGCGCAGCGATCCGGCCGCGACCTCGGCGGTCCAATATTTCGCGAGCATCGTTTGGAAGAGGCCGAAGAACAGGATCTGGTCCGCCACGGGAGACGACAGCCAATGGATGACCATCACAAGCAGCTTGTCGGCCGTGCGGGACGAGCCGTACGCGTCTCCTGCAAGCACGGACGTCCACGAGAGCATGCCGAGTACGACGATCGCCGCGCCGTAGAACCAGAGCAGCATCGCGAGCGAACGGCGGACATGCATGGAATTGATACCGCAGCTCCAGAGATTGCCGCGCGAGACAACGGTGAGGGCCGCCATCGAGAACACGAACTGCCAGACGTGCCGTTCGAAGACGGCCGCGAGCGCGGGCGAGAACGAGGCCGCGACGGCGGGAATGCTCCGCAGCACCTGCACGTCGCCGTGCGTCCGGAGCAGATAATAGAATGCCGCCACGCCCGCGAGGGAGAGGATCTGGTGCGCTATGTGCGTGAGTTCTTCTTTCATCGCTTCACCGATCGTGCACGGAGTGAGGGGGGCACCTCAGGCAGTGAGCCTGAGATGTGCGAACTTGAGCATGAGCTGTTTCTTTCCGACGCTCGTGAAAAACACGAGCGCCTTTGCATCGTCTCCCCTGCCGGCAAGCTGCATAATCTTGCCTTTCCCGAACACTTCGTGCTCCACAACGGCGCCGACCCTCAGTTGCGGCTCTTCCTGCGACTGGCCCGCGTAATCGATGTCTCCGTCGTCGAAGGCGGGTTGTGCGGGCTTCTTCGGTTCGGCGAGCGGTTTCTTCTTCCGTTCGTACGGATCGTACCGGCGCGCCTGCTGCTGCGACGATGAATAGGACCCCTGCGACGGCGCATGGTGGCGCGACGCGTTCCGCTCCACGAGCGCGGGAGTGATCTCCTCGATGAAGCGGGAAATGACGGGATACGACACGTCGCCGA
>JAVBYH010000204.1 GCA_030824175.1 Bacteroidota bacterium
CGGAGAAACAGAAAAAAGTGTTCATCCTTCGGTACTACGAAGAATTACCCTACGACGAGATAGCGAAGATCGTGAATACGAGTGTGGGTGGTTTGAAGGCGAATTATTTTCACGCGGTCAAGAAGATCGGGGAGTACGTAAAACATGAAATGCCGGGACGTTGAATATTTGCTTGTGGAGCTTGCCGACGGCAGCATTTCCGCGCAGGACCGCGAGCGGATCGAACACCATATGGCGTCGTGTGCGTCGTGCACGGCGGATGCGGCGCTGTTGACCGAGACCTTTGCCCTGCTGCGCGACGAGATCGTGGAGGCCCCGCCTGCCAATTATTTCAACACGCTCGTTCCGAAGATCAGGACTCGTCTTGAGGAACGGCGACAGCCGTGGCATCGCGCCGTCCCCGCATGGCTCACGAAGGCCCTGGCTCCCGTAACCGTGACGGCGATGGCGGTGGTGCTCGTCGGCCTGTTCCGGTTGTTCGAGCCGACGGATGAATACCTGCCCGTGGAGAGCATTGTGGGACAGGTGTCGACCGATGACTACGCGACGCTTGTCGAGGGGCAGACAGCGGAGGGAGATCTTGCAGGGACCGGCGGAGTCAAGCTCCTCGACATGCTGCCGAACGGTGGCGCGGTCGCCGACAAAATGAAGGCCGAATTCCTTGCCGCGGAACTCACGGCACAGCAAACCGATGCTGCGCTGCTGATCGACGAATCGGCGCTCGATGATCTTGATGACGAAGCGGTGTCGCAGGTGCTGCACCGCATGAACGAAGGTACAACCCTTTAACCGGATGAAACCATGAAAACTACTCTTCTTATTGTTGTGATCGCCGCCTGCATGCTGCCGGCGAACATGAGTGCGCAGATGGGGCGGAACCGGGAACAGCGTCCGGCGTTTGAGCGCGTCGAAAGCCTGAAGAAGGTGCGGCTGATGGAAGCCCTCAAGCTGGATGAAAACCAGTCGGTGAAAGTGTTCGCCCGCTATAACAAGCATCGCGAACTGATGCGGTCGATCGAAGGGGAGGCGGGAACGCTCATCGAAAAATTGGAAGGCCAGATCGAGGCGAACGCACCGGATGCGGAATACAAGCAGACGCTCTCGGCGCTCCTCGATGTCGACAGGAAGAAGCACGACGCGCGGGCGAAGTACATCGGCGAGCTCCAGGACGTGCTGACGCCGAAACAGATCGCGGAGTATATGGTTTTCGAACGGAACTTCGCGCGCGATCTGCGCCAGGCGATTCACGACGTGAAATCGGAAAAGCAGAAGAACAGATAACAATGGATGCACCGGTACGACGTATCTATCTCGATTACGCGGCCACGTCGCCCGTGGATGCCGATGTCGCATCCGTCGTGAGCGCAGAGGCGGCACGCGCCTTCGGCAACGCGTCGTCCGTGCACTCGTACGGACGGGAAGCGAAGGCGGTGCTGGAGCGGAGCCGCGAGACGATCGCGCGGTGCATCGGCGCCGAACCGGGGGAGGTCTTCTTCACATCCGGCGGAACGGAAGCCGACAATCACGCCCTCATCGGCACGGCGTTCGCCGCGCGGAGGAAGACGGGGAAGTCGCATCTGATCGTGTCGTCCATCGAGCATCATGCCGTGCTTCACTGTGCGGACTATCTCGCGTCGCTCGGCTTCACCGTTTCCGTCGCCCCCGCGGGCGCCGACGGCCGTGTGAATCCGGCGGACGTCGAAGCCCTCATCACCCCTGCAACGTGCCTCATCTCCGTGATGCATGTGAACAACGAGATCGGCACCATCCAGCCTGTTGCGGAGATCGGGGCCGCGGCCCATGCACACGGTGTTCTCTTCCACACCGATGCCGTACAGGCCGTCGGCAAGATCCCGGTCGATGTGCGGACGCTGAACGCGGACCTCCTCTCCATCACCGCGCATAAGATCTACGGTCCCAAGGGAATCGGCGCTATCGTCATCCGGCGCGGTACGGATGTTGATGCGCTCATGCACGGCGGCTCGCAGGAACGCAAGCAGCGGGCCGGCACTGAAAATGTCCCCCTCATCGCTGGTTTTGCCAGGGCGGTGGAGCGTGCGGTGAACTCGATGGACGAGTCGCGGATGCGCGCCGGGGCGATGAAGCAGCGGCTCGTGCGGAACGTGTGCGACGCCATCGACGGCGTGATCCTCAACGGCGATCAGGAGCGGACCGTGCCGTCCATCCTCAGCCTCTCTCTCGACGGGGCACGCTATGCGATCGACGGCGAGACGCTGTTGATCAACATGGATCTTCGCGGCATCGCCGTCTCGAGCGGATCTGCGTGCACCTCGGGAAGTGTGCAGCCGTCGCATGTGCTGCAGGCGATGGGCAGGGAGAGCCGGGATGCCCTGTTGACGCTCCGGTTTTCATTCGGTACACCAACCACCATGGACGACGTCGACGCTGCGGCCGATGCGTTCATCGACATTGCAGCCCGTGCTGCGCGACGATAACAAGGAGTGAATATGAAGCAATTCTATGGATTCTGTCTGCTGCTCGTGTTCACCGCGGGATGCCAAAACACCGAGGAGAGCGCCCCCGCGAACATGAAGAAGGGAAATGATTTCTACGGCATGAAGGAGTACGATGTCGCGGAATACTATTACGAGAAGATCCCCCCGGAGAGCCCGCTCTATCCCGATGCGAAGGTAAAGCTGGATTCCATCGCGGTGTTCAAACAGTACTGGGCGATCACAAAGGTGACCGACGCGGATCTGAAGTTGATCAATCTCTCGGATCATTCCGGATCGATGAATCTTTCGGCGATGAAGCCGCTCCATTCCTTCGTCATCATCAACAATACCAAGCGCACGCTCTCCATGATCACCGTGGAGTTCACGTACTACGACCACGAGGCGAACCAGGTCGCACAGCTCACCTGTACTGTCGACGCACCCGTGCCGTCGAAGAAGAAGGGCGTGTTCAGCCGTGTCGAACCGGGCGTGCTCAAGACGTCCTTTTCACGGAGCACCGCCAAACTGGTCGGGGCGGAGTATTAAGACGCCGCCCGTGCGCGTTACTTCCGCTTCGCCATCATGCCGATCCATTCGTTCTCGCGCATCACGCCGGTGACCGTGCAGGAACGGGCGAGGAGGGCTGCTTCAATGGGGGCCTGGTCTTCGACGAGCAGTCCGGAGAGGAACAATGTTCCGGTTGGTGCAAGCTTTTCGAGCATTGCGTCAAGCAGTTCGAGGATCGTCATCCGGATGATGTTGGCGAGGATCACGTCGAACGCGGTTTCGGGGACCGTCTCGAGTGAACCGATGCGGATGTCCACACGGCCCCCGAGCCCGTTGCGCTCGATATTCTCGTTCCCGTTGTCGGCCGACCATTCGTCGATGTCGACGCCGATCGAGTATCGCGCGCCGAGCTTGACCGCCGCAATCGCGAGCACTCCCGTGCCCGTGCCGACATCGAGCGCCGTGCACCCGGCGGGGATGTGCGCCTGCATCATCCGGAGCATCAGCCGCGTCGTCTCATGATAGCCCGTGCCGAACGACATCTTCGGGTCGATCACGAGCACCGTGCGGCCGTCGGCCTCATCCACCGGACTCCACGTGGGTGCGATCACGAGCGTATCGGTGACCCAGATCGGCTGGATCGTCTTTTCCCATTCTTCGTTCCAATTCCTGTCGATGAGTTCCGTCTGCGATACGATCGCATCCGGCGCCTTGAAGATATTCGTCAAAATGAGCACCGCCTGTTCGCGCACCGACTCTGTGTACTCGGCCTGCCTGATGTAACAATGGAAGCCGTTGTCCTCCTCGACAAATCCTTCGAATCCGAGCTCGTTGAAGAGCGCCGGGAGCGTGTCCCTCACATCGTCGGTGACCGGGAGGGAAATAAAGAGATCGTAAAAATTGTTGTTCATAGCTTACTTACCTGCTTTCGTGTAGAGCACGTGGACCAGCACCTTGCCGACTGCCGCGAGGCTTTCGGGACTGCACTTGTCGGGCGTGTCCTGCACGGTGTGCCAGTGGGGGTATTGGAAATCGATGAGGTCTATTGTCGGTATGCCCGCTTCGTTCAGGGCGAGATGATCGTCCTCGATTTGTTCGCCCGGAACCGGAGCGAACTGCATGACGCCGAGCTCCTGTGCGGAGGAGAACACCATGCTCAGGACCTGCGGCGCGAACTTCATGGAGTTTTGCTCCATCGGGATTCGCAGATCCGTGTCGCCGACCATGTCCAGCAGAATGCCGAACATGGGCGTGTACGTGCGGGGCATCGTTTTCGCAAAATGTTTGGCCCCGAGAAAATATTTCGCGAGATCCGATTCCTTGCCGTAATCCTCGCCGTCGACGAGGAGGATGTCGACGCCGATGGACGGGGGCATCTGCTTCATGATGCGTGCCAGCTCCAGCAGCACGGCAACGCCGCTGGCGCCGTCATTCGCGCCCAAAACGGGCTTCGTCCTGTTCGCCGGATTCGGATCCTGGTCCGCGCGCGGCCGCGTGTCCCAATGCGCCAGCAGGAGCACGCGTTTCTTCGCCGCCGCATTGAAGGAGGCGAAGACGTTCGTCAGGCGGAGCGTCTCGTTGTCGTACCCTGGTTCGACAAAGTTCTGCCTCACCACGGAGTCCGCCGACTTGCCGAGTTCGGCCTCGAGATAGGCGAGACACCGGGCGTGGCTGACGCTGTTGGGAGTGCGGGGACCGAAGTCCGTTTGTGCCGTGAGGAACGCAAACGCACGGGCACCGTCGAAAAGCGGGGTCTGCAGGGTCATCTGTGCCTGGGGTTTCGTTGTCGGTTGAGGTTCGTTGCGGGAGCAGGATGATACGGCAAGGATCAACACAACGGCAACTGCGGTTTTCAGCATATCGGTTCCATGCGGGTGGACGGCAGGCGCCTACGGAGCGCGCCGTGTGATAAGGGACAGCACTTTCATGTAAAAGTATACAAAGAAAATAAAAAAGAATCAATTTTACCCCGACGAAGTGGTGGAAACGCAACTTTTTGGCCGAATGTCCGTTATAGTGGATATGCGGGGTACCCCCGAGTCCGTTTACTTGCAGCGAAAGGAGAGAAGCATGAATCCCTCACCCTCAACGATCATAAAAATCAGCGTGTTCATCCTGTTGGGAATCCTCTTCGGAGCCGGCATGACGCTATATTCGAATTCCAGATCGACCAACGACGGCAACAATCTGTCGGATGGAGATTGGAGGATCGACAAGGGGGATGAGCACACCCGTCATTTCGAGAAGACGTTTTCCGTGAACAGCGGCGGTTCGCTCGTGCTTACGTCCGATATCGGCAACGTCGAAGTGGACACATGGGACAAGAACGAGGTCCTGGTCACGGCCGACGCGAGCGGGGCGGAGGGCGATCTTGAGCATCTGGACGTGCTGTTCTCGCAGGAGAAGGACATCGTGAAGGTCACCGGCAAGTACAGCGAGAAGAACTGGATGGGCTGGCATTCGTCGAACATGGACGTGACGTTCCGCGTCACGGTGCCGAAGAAATTTTTTGTGCGTGCGCAGAGTTCGGGCGGCAACATGTCGGTGCGCGACCTCGAGGGCAACGCTACGCTTGAAACGAGCGGGGGAAACGTGGATGCGGATCGTGTGATGGGGAGCGTCGATCTGAGAACCTCAGGCGGCAACGTATCGGCGACGGGCGTGAACGGTCCCGTGCAGATCAATACATCGGGCGGCGACATCAAGTGCACCGATGTCGTGGGAGAGCTCAACGGGTCCACCTCGGGCGGGAACGTGGATCTGAAGAACGTCGACGGAAAGATCTCCACCGAGACCTCCGGCGGATCGATCCACATCAGCATGAGCGGGGAGAACAAAGGGGTCTACGCCCACAGTTCGGGCGGCGATATACGCATCTCGGTGAAGGAGACGGTGAAGGCGATGCTCGATGCATCGACGAGCGGCGGCCGCGTGCGGTGCGAGCTTCCCATCACTGTGAAGGGCGAAATGGACGAGAGTCAACTGCGGGGAGTCATCAACGGAGGCGGAGAGACAATACGCGCCGAAACATCCGGCGGAGACGTGAAGATCGTGACGCTGAAATAACAGAACGCATCACGCTTGAACACACACGAAGCGCGGCGTGCCCTCAGACGGCATGCCGCGCTTTTTTTTTTTGATTCAGGGCCGGCGTGTGAACGAGGCCATCAATGCGCCGATCGCGTCCTGCGCGCGTCGCAGCGGCTGGGAGGATCCGATGAAATTCTGCATCATCATCGAGAAGGCCAGCGTCTCGCCGTCGGCGGTCGTCACGTATCCCGCGAGTGTCGTCACGCCGGTCACGGTGCCTGTCTTCGCGCGGAGATTGTTGTGCGCCGGCGTGTTCTTCATACGGGACGAGAGCGTACCGTCCACACCCGCGATGGGCAGCGAGGCATGATAGAGATCGAAGAGCTCCCGCTTCGCATACATTCCCTCGAGGAGCTTCAAGCAGAGGTCCGACGTGACGAGGTTGTAATGCGAGACACCCGAGCCGTCGACCATACGGAACGAGGATGAATCGATGCCGAACCCGGCGAGCGATGCTTTCACGATCGACACGCCGTGTGCGGAACTGCCTCCCCCTCCGAGGACCTCGGCGCTGAGGGCTTTCAGCGAATTTTCGGCGGACAGATTGTCGCTCACCTTGTTCATGAAGACGACCATCGAATCGATGGGCTGCACATGAACCGCGATTTCGCGCGCATCCGCCGGGAGCGTGCCGATGCGTGGTGCGCCGGAGACGGAGATGCCCGAGCGTTGCAGCTCCTCTTTCAAGAGCGTGAGGCAGTACTGTTCCGGTCCGGCCACCGAGATCCAATCCCGTTTCATGCGCGAGCCGGCCGGCAGCGATCCCTTCACGGTGATCGTGTTGGTGCGTTCGATGAACTTCCGCGAGATCTCGGCGGTGTTTGCAGAGGCCGAATCCCCGGTGACGGCGGTATTCTCCACAGTCATGTAGCCCGTGGCGGGGATGACGGTGACGACCGGCTGTTCGCCCGCCTGC
>JAVBYH010000221.1 GCA_030824175.1 Bacteroidota bacterium
ACTCGCCCTGCACGCGCGCCGTCAGGTCGCCCGTGGCCATCACCGCCAGCACGTCCGAACCTTCCTTCACCGGTCCGATTACCGCGTCGAGCGTGGCGTTGAATCCGTGTATCACTTCCTTGTATTCGCCGCTGAAGGCGTTTTCGTTGCCGCGCTGCGCGAGATTGCCGTTCACCGCATGGCCCACGAGCGACGTCGCTTCGACGACGAGCGCGTGAATGCTCGCCTTCATCGTGACCATCGACCGCCCAAGTTCGTCGACATCGGACAGGACGGGAATCGTGACGGAGAGGTTGCCCGCCGCGATCTGTTTTGCGGCTTCGGTCTTCTCGACCATGCTGCCGCGCATCGTGTCGACGCTCTTGATAAGGTCGCCGATCTCGTCGTTGCGTTCCGTTGCCGGCTGCTCCTGCACGTCTCCCTTTGCAAGGAGCGAGATCTGTGTGATCGAATCGAACAGGTCCTTCAGAATATTTTTCCTGATCATCGTAATGATGATGAACACCGTGAGCAGAATGATGACGACGGCGATGACGATCCCCGTCAGCCGCTGCGTGTTCACTGCCGCATGCGCCGCTTCGACGGAGAGCCGCATGCTCGTGATCGCAAGCGGTTCGCCCACGGCCGCCGTATGGCACGAGGTGCACGACGCATCGGCAAGCACGGGTACAACGGTCCTGTATACGGACTCATTTCCAAATTCTTCCTCGAAACTCTGCGCCTTGCGCGTCCGGAAAACCTCGGCCTCCACGGCGTCGAACTTTGCCTCGCTGCCGGGCTTGATCGAATTCGCCGGAACGATGTGCAGCTCGGTGAGATTCGGCACACCCTTGAGTCTGTCGACGAACGGCGCTATGTCTGTCGCTCCGGACGCCATGGCGAACGTCAGGGAGCGCGTAACCAATTCCTCCGATCCCCGGCCGTTAATCTCCGTCAAGTCCATGATCGTCTTTTCGGACTGCCACTGGACCACGACGATCATGATCGTGAGCATTACCGTGAGGACAAGCGTGACGATGTATGCCGTCTGCCGTGCGATGCTTTTTCGTGCCATATATCTATCCTTCGTGCGGCTTTATGTTTTCGGACATGCACGGACGTGCACACCGATGAAATTGCAGTGGATGAACGCTGTCTGATTCCATTGCGAAATATTTACCAAATTCCGTGCCGAAGAATCCTTCAAAACATTCAGATAATTTTGTAGGAAAATTCTACACCCGACAGTTTATGTGTTGATTTTGGTGAATATTGGACACCTTATGTGTAATTAGCCAAACAATTATCGAAACAGGTGTCCCGCCCATCCCCAATATTGAATGGGATACTCACGATTTGCGCCTGTTTTTTCTTCCCCGGCCCTGATCGCTGTTTGCGCATGTATTGGCATTAAATTTGTCATTATTATAGACGACGCGGTCTCATCTTCCATGTGCAGAAACGGCTTTCCTATGGCTCCGACTGAAAAATTCCATCATCTCTTCTCCGTATCGTTTATTTTCCTCGTCGGGGGCTGGACGTTCCTCATCGTGAGCCTCATGGCGTGGTCCTGGTACGAAACACTCTCGCACACGGAAATGATGGCGAGGCGCGAAGCGTACAAGGGATACGAAAAGGATCTTATGATGCGCGCGTGGGCGACGATGCACGGCGGCGTATATGTTCCGGTGACGAAAGAAACGCAGCCAAATCCCTATCTTACCGGAGTGCTGGAGCGGGACATCACCACACCGTCCGGCCGCAAGCTGACGCTGATAAATCCCGCGTACGTCACGCGCCAGGTGCACGAGCTCTCGCGCTCGCGGCAGGGCGTCATCAGCCACATCACGAGCCTCAATCCGATCAGGCCGGAGAACCGCCCCGACGGATGGGAGACCGCGGCGCTGCTCTCCTTCGAGCAGGGAGTGAAGGACTATTACGGGTACGATTCAATCGGGTATGTGAAATATTTCAGGTACATGGCGCCGCTCGTTGTCGAACAACGGTGCCTCACCTGCCATGCCGTGCAGGGATACATGCTCGGCGACATCCGCGGCGGTATCAGTTCCTCGGTGCCGTGGGCGGAATACGAATGGTCCATCGACGCGCAGCTCTCGCACTCGTTCGTCGGATTCAGTGTGCTGTGGGTGATCGGCTCCATCGGCCTCTTCGCGTACAACCGGCGCATCGTGCGGTACATCGCGCAGCGCGACCGCGAAGAATCGGAACGCAAGATCGCAGAGGCGGCGCTGCGAAGAAGCGAGCGCCTGCTCCGCGAGGCGCAGCATGTCGGCCGCATCGGCTACTTCGTCACCGACTATGTCGCGCAGACGTGGGAGAGTTCGCCGGTGCTCGACGAGATCTTCGGCATCGACGACACATATCCGAAAGATTTCGACCATTGGGGTGCGCTCATCGCTCCCGATCAGTGGACAAAAGTCGCCGAGCATTACAAAAAAATGGTGAATGAAAAAACCGGCTTCAATCTTGATTATAAAATCATCCGTTTCTGCGACAAGCAGGAACGCCTTGTCTCGGTTGTCGGCGAGTTCGATTACGACGAGGCCGGCGTTCTGGTCAGGCAGATCGGCACCGTGCAGGACATTACCGAACGGAAGAACCTCGAACTGCAGCTCATCCAATCGCAGAAGCTCGAAGGTGTCGGCACGCTCGCGGGCGGCATCGCGCACGATTTCAACAATCTGCTCGCACTCATCCTCGGCTCGGCGGAACTCCTCAGGACGCAACTGGAGCGAAATCCGGAACTGAAAAAATACGCCGACCGCATTGTCGAGGCGTCGGAGCGCGGCACGTCCATCTCGCGCCAGCTGCTCATCTTCTCGCGCCCGAACGAGGCGGAGCTGAAGCCCATCTCCATGAGCCAGACGATCGCCGAATTGAAGGAGATGCTCGGGCACTTCCTTCCGAAGACGATCACGATCCTCACCGACTCGGACAGTGCGAATACGCTCATCCTCGGCGACGCCGGACAAATTCACCAGGCGCTTCTGAACCTGTCGTTGAACGCGGGCGACGCAATGGCGAACAGCGGCCCGCTCAGCATCGATGCATATATCGTCTCGCAGGAGTTCATCAGGGCGCGGTACACACCCGACGCCTCGGTGCCGTACGTGGCGGTAGACGTCACGGACACGGGCACGGGCATGGACGAATCGATCGTAAAGAACATCTTCGATCCGTTCTTCACGACGAAGGAGTACGGCAAGGGCACCGGCCTCGGTCTCGCGATTGTGCACGGCATTGTGAAGAATCATAACGGATTCATCGACGTGAACAGCACCCCCGGCAAGGGCTCGACGTTCACGCTCTATTTTCCGTCGCTGCAGCATAAGGAGGAACAGGAACAGCCCCCCGCGGCGCTTCAGCAGAAGGAACAGACCGGAACCATCCTGCTAGTGGACGACGAGCCGCTGCTGCGCGAAATGATCGCGGAGTTCCTGACCGAGATCGGCTGCACGGTGCACGAGGCGCAGAACGGCGCAGAAGCGCTCGAATGGTACACGGCGAATCATGCGTCCGTCGACCTCGTCATCACGGACCTCGGCATGCCCGAGATGGGCGGCGAGGAATTGTTCCGGAAGCTTCGCACCGTGAACGAACGCGTGAAGGTCATCGTATCCTCGGGGTATCTCGACGGGACCTCGAGAACGGAGCTCCTCGACATGGGCATCAGCGACGTTCTCACCAAGCCGTGCAAAATGCAGGACATCCAAAAGGCGGTGCACGACGTACTAATGGCTGGAACCCCTCCGGGGTAAAAACCAACACACGCCGAAGGTGGAGGGGCGTTGTGCTTACGCCCCAGGCGGAATTTTTTTGGACCGCGCTCTGTTCGGTAATGAAGATGTCCCACCAATTCATGATATCCATTCCCTCATTACAAGAGCGGAGGTTGTCTATGAAACAGATTTCCGGTGTATCTTCATTCTCCGTCATATGCGCCCTGGCCCTGGCTCTGCTGGCGGCCTCATGCGCAAAACCCGAAACGCCCCAATCTCCCGTTGAACGGGGCAAATATCTCGTGATGGTCGGCGGCTGCACCGACTGTCATTCCCCAAAGGTCTTCACAGCCATGGGCCCCGTGCCCGATTCAACACGTCTCTTCTCCGGCTTCCCCGCCGGCTCTCCCATCCCCGAAATCCCCAAAGGCGCGATCAATCCGACCGGCTGGGGCGGCATGACCACCAACGACATGACGTTGTGGGCGGGTCCGTGGGGCATCAGCTTCGCGTATAATCTGACACCGGATATGGCGACGGGTTTGGGCGGATGGACCGAGGACATGTTTATACAGACGCTGCGGACGGGTAAGTTCATGGGAGGCATGTCGAGGAACATCCTGCCCCCGATGCCGTGGCAGACGATCGGCCAGATGAGTGACGACGATTTGAAGGCGATGTTCGCCTATTTCAAGTCGCTGCCCCCGATCCACAATCCGATCCCGCCGGCGATACCGCCCGAGGCGCCGCCGGCAAAATAACGCTCCGCTGTAGACGCTCCGCTCTGCCTGGCTTTTGCGTTTGCATAGAAACGTGGCGATGATCTCGGAAACAGAATTGGCGGGTTAGATGGAGACCGCGCATCTCTTGCGATCGCCGAAAAATGCAAGGCGGTTGCTCTCCTCCATAAACAACCCCGATAATAAAAAGGGTGTTAAACGCAGTGTCGATGATCTGAAAAGAGAGTTCGGTCTTGAAAAGTAAGCCTCCTGGAGGGCGTAAAAGCGTCTTCCAACAGGCATTCGAGTGGGTGACGACAAAATCGAGTTCATCCAATGCCGATATCATTATTGATGACGGCACAGGGGCGTAGGCAATTCGCCCCCGCATATAGAACGGACAAAAATATTAAAGTACAATTGGAGCGTATAGGGCGAAACGGCGTTTCGCCCCGGTTCAACTATCGTACGATCGTTCGGCAGGGCGAAATATCATTTCGCCCTACAAAAAAGCACAGCAGGCGAATTATTTAACCAGGAGCATTTTGGTCTGCAGGCGGCGGCCGCCGGCAAGCAGAACGGCGATGTACATGCCGCTCGGAAGCGACGCGGCGTCGAACACGGCCGAATATGCGCCGGCCCCCTGCACACGGTCCACAAGCACCGCCGCTTCCCTGCCGAGCGCGTCGTAGACGCGAAGCGAGACGTGAGTTGCGGACGGCACGCCGTACGAGATCGTTGTGGACGGGTTGAAGGGATTCGGATAATTTTGCGAAAGCGCAAACTCATGCGGCACGCCGGCGGTGGACTGTACTCCCGTGAGATCCTGGAAGTAGACGGAGAGCAACCGCGCCATGAACTGTTCGCGGAGCGTCGGCGCATAGACCGTTTCGAACGGAAAGCCGAGCACGACGACGCGGCCCTCGCGCGTGCCGCCGGGGAACATGCCGGCGAAGCAGACGCCGCTGAAACCGGATGCTGTGTCGAGTCCCGTATACTTCGCACATCCGACGCCACCCGATGCGGGCTTCAGCACGTCGGGCCATTTCACGTCGATAGAGCCGTGCGTGCCGTTGTCGAATGCGAGCTGAGGCAGGCCGGCGAATCCGTACACATTCAGGACGTCGGCCGAGTATGTGGATGCCGAGACGCCGTTCGGCGCATCGGCCGCGTATTTCACCTTCAGGTAGTTGTTGATGAAATCCTTGTCCGCCGTGCTTCCCTTCGCATCGAGGTCCCACCCGATCTCGGCCCCCGAAACAAAAAGCCGTCCGCCGTTCTGCAGAAATGATTTCACTTTCGTCTGTTCTGCGGTGCTGAACGTTTCATCGGCGGTGCTTTCATCGCCGAGGATGTAGTCCACGACCGCGTACTGGTTCAGCGAAAACAATCCGTCGGTCACCGCGTCGTTCGTTGCCGTTGCGAACGCTCGGAGGCCGGGACCGCCGGCCGCGCGGATCGCGGACGCATGCTGCCGGATGAAGTTGTACGTGTTGCCGGTGGAGGCGCGGTCGAAGCCGTTCACGATAAGCATCGTTTCCTGCAGCGTGCCCGGCCTCCCGGCGAGCACCTCGCTCGGGGCCGATGCGCCGTTGAGATTCACGGCCTTCACGCGTATAAAATAGAGCGAATCGGGGACGAGTCCGGCGATGACCGGCGCGGCGGGTGATATCGTTATCGGCTCGGCGTTGAACGAGACACCGTCCGCGCTCAGGAAGATCTGATACTCGGTGACGAGCGTATCGGGCTTCACCACGAACTCGAGCGATGCCGGACCCGCGGACCTGAAGCCGAACGATTTCGGGCCGGCGGGCACCGTGTTGTCCTTCAGGTAGCTGGCCTGCGTCATAGGCCCCGTCTCGTTGCTGAGCACTTTATAGAGCACGGCATTCGTGACGACCTTTGCAACGGTGGTGACCGAACTATCCAGGAGGAGCTCCGCATTGACGAGCCGGATGCCGTGGCTGTAATCGACGTAGCTCGCTATATGTCCGTTATAGATCGGCTGTATCGGCTGGCCGTCCAATTTGTGCCATCCGTAGATGACGACGTTATTCGTCCTGGCCGGATCGGTGATCTTGTTACTGAGCACGACGTCCTTCTTCGTGCCCCCCATGAGTGCGCCGGGCGGTTTGCCCGCCGCCGTGCGCTGCGCCTCGATCGCCTGGTTGTGTTCCACGAATTTCGAGACGAGTTCGTTCGCATTGCCCACGGGTGTGTACGTGACCGGTGCGACCTTCACTTCGGCATTCGCGTAAATGTCGTCGACGAGTTTCGGCGTCGGGAGCGATGCGCCGAAGAGGTTGGCGATGCGCTGCGCCGTGATCGGTCCCATCGGGATGCGGCAGAAGTCCTCGTTCGAGCCGATCGAGAGGTAGTCGGGCATCACCTCGTAGACGACGGCGTGCGAAGCGCCGTTCGCATCCTGGAACGACGCCTGTATTTTTTTCGGTGCACGGAGGAAATCGGGGATGTTCCCCTTCGAGATCTCTGTGTAGATCGCCTCTTCG
>JAVBYH010000201.1 GCA_030824175.1 Bacteroidota bacterium
CGTGTACGTCGCGGGCGTACAGCAGCCAGAGCTGCCGCAGCATGATGTCTCGTTCCGTTCCTTCGACTGGCTGGCGATCTCGCCGTATTTTTCCTTCACAAGGTCCTTGAGATCTTTTTCTGTGGACATTGATGCCTCCTCATTTAATCGTATTATTACGATATATTTGGTAAAAAAAATTAACAGCAGGATTTTTTATTCAGAAATTCTCCTAGCAGTTTACGCGCCTCCATGAACGCCGCATCGTTGAGGCAGTAACACACCTTCGTCCCCTCGATCTCTCCCTTGATGAGTCCGGCCTGTTTCAGTTCGCGCAGGTGCTGCGACACGGTGGATTGCGATAGCGGAAGTTCGTCCACGATCGAGCCGCACATGCACGACGCGCTGTTGGCGAGGTACTCGAGGATGGCGATGCGGGCCGGATGAGCGAGCGCTTTCCCAAGGTCCGCGATCCGGTTCTGCTGTGCGGAAAATTCTTCCTTCTTCGACAATCCCATTGCCGCTCCTTTTATCGTAATATACCGATTTATTGGATCGATGTCAAGCCAGATCTCATGACGCATTTCCCTTGTCCGTTTAACGGTGTGTGCCGTCACGGTGTGAAGAGCCATTCCGGCGGTACGAGCCTGTCGAGGGCTTCACGCATCGAAGGCGTGAGCAGCGGCAACCCAACCTGATAGGACGCGTTCGACCAGCCGAAGCCTTCGCGCGTGATGTAGGAGAATTTCGTGCCGACATTGCCATATTCGGCAAACACATCGTGCGTGCGTGCCTCGACATTGAGCTTTTCGGTGATCGTGCCGTTGTAGTTCACAGCGTTGATCGTCATCGTGTAGAGCCAGCGATACGCAAGCCGCATTGCAATCGAATCGTACCCGTAGCGCCGCAGCCCTTCCCACGCGAGCATCTGATGCGGGGGCCAGCCGTTTGGAAAATCCCATTGGCGTTCCTTTCGTTCGGCCGACACCGCCCCGCGCGACGCTTCGCTCGACGAGGCGATGCCGCCGGGCAGTTCGAGGACAGGCAGCGCCCGGGCGACGAGCGATGCCGCCTGCTCGGGTGAAGCGAGTCCCGCCCAGAGCGGATAGAGCGACGCCGCGCTGAGATAGCCTGTGCGTGCGCGCTTCACGGCATCGTAATCATAGTAGATGCCCGAATCCGCGTCCCACAGGTATGTATTCACAAGCACCTTTCGTTTCACAGCCATCGCGGCATACTCCGTGCTCCGCACCGTCTTCCCCTCCCCGATCGAGAGCGCTCCTGAAAATTCGTCGCGGAGGAGTTCCGCGATGTCCGTTTCTATTTTATAGAGGAGTGCATTGAGGTCGACTGTCGCCAGATTCGCCGCTCGTCCGACGAGTCTGTAGCTCGTATCGTGACCCGATTCACGCATTGCGCGATCGTGCAGAAAGTAATCGTCGAGTTCACGGTCCTTCACTGCTCCCCGCCTGTACGCCTGTTCAAATTCACGCGGCGTCATGCGATGCCGGCGCGCGAAATTCGCAAACACGTCGTCATAGTGTCCCGCTTCCACCTCCGGACACGGTCCCGTGCCCGTATCGAAATATCTGCTCAAGCCGGTCCGTGTGAGCCGGTCCGGTCCCATCCAGACCGCGGCATGTTCGCGGATGGCGGCGATGAGCACGCTGCGAAGCCACGCCCGCGACACATCGTTTTTCTCCATCGTTTCATAGACCGCACGCGCCATCGAGGTGAGGAACGGGGGCTGTGACCGCGTGAGATAATAGGTGCGGTTCGCATTCAGGATCTTCCCGTACCGCATGATCTCGTAGACATGCTGGTCGACCATCGACCGCGCCATCTCGAATTTCCGATCGGCGATGAGACCGAGCGTGATGAAGTAACTGTCCCACCCGTACAGTTCGTTGAACCTGCCGCCCGGCACGACAAACGGCACGGGTGTGCTCTCGCCGCCGGCGCCGGCCGCGAGTGCGAGCGAGAGGATGCCGTGGCGTCCGTCCAGCGTGTGTAAAAATTTTTCGGTCATCACCGGCGGGACAGTCATGAGGCGCACCGTGTCGAACGCTTTTCCCGACACGACCCCCCGGTAATACCCGACGGCGGCGGTATCCTCCTCGGGCACGTAGACGTAGGTGAGGCCCCCGCGCGCGGTCATTTTTTCGTCGGCGAGGATTGCATGCAGACCGCCCGCATCCATGCGCCGCGTGAGGCCGCTCCAGCAGACATCGCGTATGATGCGCGACAGATGGAGCGTCGGCGCCTCGAAAATTCTGTCAGCGGCAATGTCGGCCGTATCCTCTCCCCGCTCCCGGGCAAGCGTCAGCTCCTGCAGGAGGTTGGACAGATAGTACGTGCCCGACACTTCGAGCCGCCGGCCGTCGACGGAGCGGAGGAGAAATTTTTTGTCGCCCCGCGTCGTGTGCGGACCGCCGCAATCTGCGATTGTGATCTTCCGGTCTCCGTCGACGTCTTCCTCATCGACGAGCGCGCTGATTGCGGCGTTGACATCGACGCGGACGCCGGATGGTGCATGCGCCGGTTCATTCACGTGTGCATGCGCTTGCGCGTGGGCGCCGCGCGCCATGACGATGAGCGCTGCCGCGGCGAGGAGAGACATGGTGATTCGCATTATCGTCCCTTGTCGTCCGGTGAGGTGGGATTGTCCATCGATCGCGCGCGAAGAAGCATGTGAAGGAACGCATGCACTTCAGCGGCGTCGTTCACGTAATAGTCAGCCTCCGTTCGTTTTTTCCTGCCGACTCGGATTGCGATCCCATCCGGCCGCACCGCGCGGAACGCCTCTTCGTCCGTCGCATCGTCTCCGATATAGACGGCAACAGCGCCGTGTGAGCCGCGCGCATGGAGCAGTTTCAAGACGGCTCCGCTCTTCCCCCATGGGGTGGGCGGACGCAGCTCAATGACTTTTTTCCCTTTCGTGATGCGCAGCTCGGGAGCGACGGCGGCAGTGATGCGTTCGATGGCGCGGGCGAGCAGCCGTGCCGCAGCCGGCGCGCACTTACGGACGTGAATGCTGAGCGTCAGTTCCTTGTTCTCGATGAATGCCCCGGGAGCGGCCTTTACCTCGGAACGGAGCCTGCGGCGCACTGCATCCAGCACGTGAAGCGAAGCGCGTGCATTCTCATGTATCCACTCCGTCCCGTCCTCGTGCAGTATATGGAGCCCATGGTTCGCGGCAAGCGTGATCGTACAGGCCGGGATAAACCGGCGGATGCTTTTCATCGATCGACCCGTCACGATCGCCACATGCACATCCGGGAGCGCGGTCACGCTTCGCAGCAATGTCTTCGCCGCGGAGGACAGCACTGCCTCGGAGGGAATGCTCCGTATCGGCGTCAGTGTACCGTCGTAGTCAAGGAAGAGGAACACAGTGCCCGCATTCTTCAACCTGCGTTCGATGCCGGCGGCATTGTGTGCTTTCCGTGAGAATACATAGTGCGGTCCCGGAGGGATCATGTGCTTCCTTTCGCGCATTACACAGTCATGCGAAGACGCGATAGCGTCGTGATGATGTTCGCCGCCCATCGGTAGACGTTCCGTTCCTTCACCACTTGCCGCATCTCACGCATGCGCCGCCTGCGCTCGTCGGGATCCATCCGCAGCGCCGTATAGAGCGCGTCCGCCATTTCTTCGATATCGTACGGATTGACGATCAGTGCATCGGGCAATTCGCGTGAGGCGCCTGTGAATTGGCTGAGGATGAGAACGCCGTCTTCATCCGTCCGCGTGGCGATAAATTCCTTCGCGACGAGATTCATACCGTCGTGCAGCGAGGTGACCATGCACACATCGGCGCACCGATAGTACTCGCCGATTGTCTGGTGCCCGTGCTGTGCTTTCAAAAAGACGATGGGTTTCCATGATCCGGTCTGCCATGCGGCATTGACGCTCTCGACGATCTCGTCAAGTTCGTCGTTCAGATCGTGGTAGCGTTTGATGTGCGTGCGGCTCGGCGCCCCGAGCTCGACGAACGTGCACCGGCCGACGTATTCCGGGTATTTTTCGAGAAACCGTTTTACGGCCCTGAACCGCTCGGCGATGCCTTTTGTATAATCGATCCGATCGACACCGACCACCATGTACTCGGCCACGCAGCCGGATCGTTTCAGCAGCCCCTCCTTTGTGGCCGCTTCGTCCTCCGCACGGTCGCCTCGTCCGGTTTCAAACGGATGCGCCACGCTGATGGGAAACGGCCTGACGGATGTGGGCTGGCCGAGCCGCTCGACGGAGAACTGGTCCCAGTTGATCTTCGATTCAAGGAACCTGTCCACCGTCTCCAAAAAATTATTACAATGGAATTGGATGTGGAATCCGACGAGGTCGGCGCCGAGCAGGCCGAGCAGCAGATCCTGTTTCCACGGGCAGATGCCAAACACCTCGGGATTCGGCCACGGGATATGCCAGAAGATCGCCACCCGGGCATCCGGCCGCTCCGTTTTCACCATCAGGGGCACCAGCGCAAGATGATAATCCTGTATGAGAATCAGCGGAGCTTCCTCGTCCCGAATTTCCTCAAGGAGCGCATCGGCAAATTTCCGGTTGACATTCCGATAGTAGACCCAATCGTCCATCTCGAAGAGCGGCCGCGTATGCGTGATGTGGCACAGAGGCCAGATCCCTTCGTTCGAAAATCCGTTATAGTATCCCTCCTCCTCCTCTTGCGTGAGGAATACGCGCCGCAGCGTGTATGAGGGTTCATCCGGCGGCACGGGGATATGATCTTGCGCATCCACCGTCTCCCGGTCGCCGGAACCGCTGCCTTGTGCGATCCAGAGACCGCCGCACGCGCGGAGGATCGGATCGAGCGCGGTAACGAGTCCGCCCGCTGGTACCGACCACTGCACCGCGGTCCCGGTGCCGGTATGCATATACGGCTCCCGGTTCGACACGACAAAAAGATTCTTGCCGTTCAGCACGATCTTCACATGTTCCTTCAGTCGCTCCGCCGTCCAGAGCGACTCCGATTCGACGCGCAATCGCGCCTCTTCCTGCGCGGCGGCGCGCGCCTGCGTGAGGCTCCGTGCGAACAGCGACACTTCGGCGGCGAGCGGCCCGAACAGGTCGCCCCCGGGGAAGAAATGGTGGTGGAGTGACTTTCCGGTCCGGAGCGTCCGCATCCATTGCGCGATCTGGGCGATCGGCCCGGTAACGCTCCACCGCACGACAATGATGATGACGATGATAAGGAGGAAGATCTGCGCCGCCATGCGGAGGAATCCTTCCACCCATATTTCCCGGAGCCGGAGAGCGATGTAGGCGACATCATGATAGAGCACAAGCGTTCCGATGGTGCGTGAACCGGCGTGCAATGGCGTGATGCACACGTGTGCCGGCCGAGAGCCGACGGAATCAATAAATGTTTCCGTCCTGTTCCGTTCGATAGCATCGCGGAGACGGGCGCCCGGGTGTGGCGGCGCGAAGCCGAGCGACGGGCTTGACGAGAGGAGGACTCCCTGACTGTCATAGATGGCGATGCCGATGAGCCGGACGCGACCGCTGAAGCGCGCGGCAATGCGCGATAAGTCTGTGCGCGATCCGGATTGCACGTATCCCGTCACAGATTCCTGCAGACTCTCGCCGATCACCTCCGCGCGGGCGTTCAATTCCGCCACGAGCATCCCGCGCTCGTCCCTGACCTGAACATACGTCACCAGGGCCGCGGCGAACGCCGCCGTGATGAGCACGGAAACTGCGAGTCGTAGTGTAATTTTCATGGCCGGACTGCGATGATGGAACGTGTTTCCTCACACCCATATCAACATCGGATCCGTGTCCGATCGTTCGCCGTTACGCCGGGGAAATATTCTCCGGCACGGATTGTTTCGGCAGCCGAAGATGAGACAGCGTCGTGATGATGTTCGCCGCCCACCGGTAGACGTTCCGCTCCCTCACGACTTTTCTCATTTCCTGCATACGCTCACGCCTCTCGCAGGGTTCCATTGTCAGCGCCCGGTAGAGGGCGTCCGCCATTTCCTCGATGTCGTAGGGATTGACGATGAGCGCGTCGTCGAGCTCGCGCGACGCCCCGGCGAACTGGCTGAGGATCAGCACGCCGTCTCCGTCGGTGCGCGTCGCGACGAATTCCTTCGCGACAAGATTCATCCCGTCGTGCAGCGACGTGACCATGCACACATCGGCGGTCCGGTAATATTCCCCGATCACGCCGTGGCCGTGGTGTGCCTTCAGGAAGACGATGGGCTTCCAGTTTTTCGTCTGGAACGACCAATTGATGCGGTCGACGGTCTCGTCGAGCTCGGCCATCAGGTCATGATAGCGCTTGATGTGTGTGCGGCTCGGCGCCCCGAGCTCGACGAAAGTGAACCTGCCGACATACTCCGGATACTTCTCGAGAAAGCGACGGACGGACTGGAAGCGCTCGGCGATCCCCTTCGTATAGTCGATACGGTCCACTCCCACTGCCATGCATTCGGCCGCGACGCCTGAGCGCCTGAGCAGCGCATCCTTCGTGGCCGGTTCGGCCGATGCCTGGTCCGGCAGTTCCGTTTCGTACGGATGGGCGACGCTGATCGGAAACGGCCTGACGGAGGTGACCTGCCCGTGCCGCTCGACGGAAAAATGCTCCCAGTTGATCTTCGATTCCAGGAACCGGTCCACAGTCTCCAGAAAATTATTACAATGAAATTGGATGTGGAATCCGATGAGATCCGCGCCGAGCAGGCCCAGGAGCAGTTCCTGTTTCCACGGACAGATGCCGAACACTTCAGGATTCGGCCAGGGGATGTGCCAGAAGATCGCGACGCGCGCATCGGGGCGCTTCGATTTGATGAGCAGCGGCAGCAGCGCGAAATGGTAATCCTGAATGAGTATCAGCGG
>JAVBYH010000256.1 GCA_030824175.1 Bacteroidota bacterium
ATGTGCTGCTTGTTCTCCGCGTTGTCCACAAAACCGACGGGATCCATGCCGAGCTGCGGATTCGAACGGAGCTCCTTCACGATCATCGAGCCGGCCACACCGGCGCCCACGATGAGCACCCGCTTCGTATCGGCGTCGATCGTGCCGCGTTCGTTGTACACATAGACGAGCCGGATCGAAAACCTCACGCCGCCGATCGTCAGCATCGTCAGCACGCCGTCGATAATGGGAATGGAGTTCGGAAATTCAACGGGAATGTAACCGAGGGGTTTGAGCACGAGAAAAAATGCGATCGCGCAGAGCACCCACGACGACACCGTGGCATACGCGAGGATGGCAATCTCGTCCACGCTCGCATAGCGCCAGAACCGGTTATAGAAGCGGAACACATTGAACACACCCATTTTAATGACGAGCGCCATTCCCGTGTAGATCGCCAGCGGCACGGCAAATCGGACTGCCGCACCAGCGTCCTCGAATCGCGCCACGAGTGCAACGAGCGGGATCAGGGACAGAATTAGGAGATCGGTGAAAAGGAGGTGTTTGTTCCGAAGCTTGAGGATCGTCGAAAAGAGGAATTTTTGCATGATGTCTTCCGGTTACAATTAGAAATCGTAATACAAATTTCTGAATGAACTCCTGAGTCCGAACGATACCGTCATCGACTCCTGAACGGAGGGGACGGATGGAACGGATGAAGAAGCGGAAAGCCGTCTGTACACCCCGCCCACTTCGACCCTGAGATTGGTGAGGGGGTTTAAAACATAGGCGAGCCTGAAATCCGCATAGAGCAGATTCGTCTTCACGCCGTTGCCGATGTAGACGCCGTAATTGCCCGGGCGGGCATTGTAGCTTTTATAAATATCTTTTCCGAAGCTGACAGCCGACATATCGTCGCCGTATCTCGCAACATTCAACTGACCATACAGGTCGAACCGGCCGTGCGCGTATTGTGCAATCGACACCGACTCGTAGAAGTTCGCGCCGAGCGGATGCGCCAGGCTCTGGTTGTAGTGTCCGTAGTTTTTCAGCGGGTCGAGGTGCGAATACGTGTACGGGGACACGAGGTTCACCTCCGTCTGCACAAACAATCCGGCGATCCCCGCCGGCTCGAACGATTTGACGCCGACCTGCACGCCGTATTTATTTGCCCAGTACCCGTCGTTCTTGATGTATTCGCCGATCGTCATTTCATCGATCAACAGTTGGCCGTAGAGCGTCGTCCGGTCGGACGCGAGATAGCTCCAATTCATTCCCATCAGTACATTATCCGGAGAATTCAGCGAAAAATCCACTGGCCGGAGGAAAATGATGGGGTTCAGGTAATTCCATTCGAAACCGCGGTAGAAGATCGAATCCTGCGGCAGCCAGATGATCCCCTCAAAGAACCCGAGGGCCAGCCGGTCCGTCACATTGAAGTCCAGGTAGTGGAACACGCCGCCCTTCTTGTCCCACGGTATAATATCCCCGCCGCGGCTGCGTGTGATATCCTGAAATTCCGTCCACAGGCACATGTATTTTATTTTCCAGACATCGGCAGTCACTTTCACGAAGGGATAATTGAACGCCGCATCGGACAAGAGGAGCGACCGGTATCCGTCGCCGATAAAATTTTTGCCCTGTCCGCCCTGCACGCCGACGTATTTCGACGGCCTGTACGACAGCACGGCGGACGAATAGGCGAAGTCGAACGATTCCGGATCGTAATATTTCGCCATGCCCTGCCCCGGCACGATGCCGTACTTCCTCACGTACCTGTCGACATACCCGGGGAACTTCGCCTGATTCTCGTAGAATTCCGATGTGAACGAAAAATTCCGGGTAATCGATCCGCCCACGGCGAAGCCGCGCGTGTTCACCATCGTATTCCTGGCACCTATCACATCCCGTCCGAGCTGAAGATCGGGCAGAACATCGGCATACAACCTGTAGTCGTCCGACACGATATCGAAGAGATGCTCGCTGAATAGTTTCCGGGAGAACCAATTCCCGCCAGAGCTATCGACGACACGGCCGATACTCAGCACGGAATCGTAGGCAGCATTCGGGGAGAGATCGCGAAGTTCGAACGGACGGATGGAACTGTGGACGCCGTTTGCTCTATTATAGATGGATCCCGAGAGGCGGTTATAGAGCGAGTGATCGAGGGGAAGCACTTCGGTCTGTGAGAAGACGAGGCCAGGAGCAAGAATATTGCCGAGAGCCGCCATGCAAGCCGCAAGAAGAAGAGAACAACGATTCGGAAGCCGCATTTTCCCCAAGTTCAACACCTTCGCGGGTAGCAATTGTAGGAGATCGAAAGACTGTCAAAGATTCGATCCTAATATACGAAGAAGTTTTTGGTTACACAACGTCATCGCGCTGCGCGGCCGCGGCGCGGACCCGTTTGGCATGAGCGGCGAGATTCGCCCGTTCGTTGAAGCGATAAAAGACGCGCACCGAAAACCGAACGCCGCCCACGACGAGCATCGTGAGAATGCCGTCGATAAACGGGAACAATCGGGGAAATTCCTCTGGTATGAGCCCGGTCGGCTTGAGCACGACGAAGAATAGTAAGGTGCAGAATATACCCGACGCCAGCGTGGCGAATCCGAGCGTCACCAGCTCGTCGAGCGTCGCGTACCGCCAGAGGCGGTTATAGAAGTGGAATATGTTGAACACGCTCAATTTGATGACGAGCGACGACAGCGTGTATATAATGAGCGGGAGCACGAAAGTCACTGCATCGGACATCGTATTCATGCGCACTGCATAGGAGATAAGGGGAATGATTGAAAGGAAGACGACATCCATCGCGAAGAGATGTCTGTTCCGCATCCTGAGAATCGTCCTTAGTATGCCTTTTTTCATGCGAGCACCCCGATGTTTACCATGCCGTTCAGCCGATCGAGCGCCGGATTAAAATATTGAGGAATGATCGCCTTCAGCAGCTCATTCGAGTAGTCCGAGTCGCCCGAGCGTGCGGCGATCAGGAGGTGTTCGATATTGAACGAGAACTCCTCCCGCTCCCGCTCCAGATCGCGGGCAAGCTTCAACGATTCCCGCCTTAATTCAGCATGTGCCTCTGTATCGGTCCCCGCATCGGCACGCGGATCGGCCGCCGCATCGCTGAACGCCGCCTTCAGTTTCAGCGCGCTGTCGTTGACGCAGACGAAAATTTTCTCGTGACTCGAGCGCATCGCCTGTTCGTGTTCGTAGAAGAGCTCTTCGTGCATCTTCTCGCCCTCTATGAGACCCGTGAATTTGATATCGACGTCGTTGCCTTCCTGCAGACCGCTCAGGCGGATGAGGTCGCGCGCGAGATCCACGATTTTGATGGGCTCTCCCATATCGAGCACGAACGTCTCGCCGCCGTTGCCGAGCACGCCGGCCTGCAGCACAAGCCTCACCGCCTCGGGGATCGTCATAAAGTATCGCGACACATCCGGATGGGTGATCGTCACGGGACCGCCGTTGCGGATCTGATTCTTGAAGATGGGCACCACACTGCCGCGGCTGCCGAGCACATTACCGAAGCGCACGACGACGAACGGACACTTGCGCCGCGCGGCTGCATCGCCCACAACGAGTTCCGCCACACGTTTCGTCACGCCCATCACGCACATCGGATTCACCGCCTTGTCGGACGAGATCATAACGAGCTTTTGCACACGGTGAAGCGCGGCCAGCTCAACTAAATTCTGCGTGCCCAGCACATTGTTCGTCACAGCGTCGGGAATATTCGTTTCCATCAAACCCACATGCTTGTGCGCGGCGGCGTGGAAGATGATCTGCGGCTTGCACTCCTCCATCACGTGTTCCATTCGCTCGCGGTCGCGAATGTCCGCGATGACGGTCTTGAACTTCACCGCCCCGCTGATCGCCACGCCCTGCTGTGTCTTCATCTCATTGTGAATCGTGAAGATCGAATTCTCCCCATGACCGAGCATAATGAGTTCCTTCGGGCGGAACCGTGCGATCTGCCTGCACAGTTCACTGCCAATGGAACCGCCCGCCCCGGTCACCATCACGCGCGCGCCGGAGATGAGCTTCTCGATACTATCCTCGTCCACCGTCACGATATCCCTGCGCAGCAGATCCTCGATCGACACCTCGCGCAGCTGTGAGACCGCCGAGCCCGAAAGGATCTCGTAGACGCCCGGGATCGTCTTGCTCTTCACCTTGAGTTCCTTGCATGCCTGCACCACATCGCGAATCACCTTGCCCGACACGGTCGGCATTGCAATGATCACTTCACTGATGCCGTGTATATCCACGATGACGGCAATATCAGACAGGCGGCCCATCACCTCGACGCCGTGAATGTACATATGCTGCTTGGGCAGCGCATCGTCGACGAAGGCAACGGGCGTCATGCCGAGCTGCGGATTCGACCGGAGCTCCTTCACGATCATCGATCCGGTAACGCCCGCACCGACAATGAGCACCTTCTTCGACGTAACGTTGTCGATACGCCGTTCACTGAACGCATACACGAGGCGAATGGCGAACCGCACGCCGCCGACAAGCAGCATCGTGAGGATGCCGTCGATGAACGGAATGGAATTCGGATACGACATCGGAACGAGACCCGCCGGTTTCAGCACAGCAAAAAAAACGACGATGCAGACGATCCACGACGAAAGCGTCGCAATCGCAAGCGTCCCGATCTCGTCTACACTTGCATAGCGCCAGACGCGGTTATAGATATGCAGCGCATAGAACACGCTCAGCTTGATAACGAGCGAGGTCAGGGTCACAACAAGCAGGGGCGTACCGAATGCCGCGGTATCCGACATACTTTCAATCCGCAGCATTAGCGCGACAAATGGAACGAACGTCAGAATTACACAATCGACCGCAAAGAGCGAGAGTTTCCCCAGACTCAGATTGAGAGAAAAGAAGCCCTGCTGCAGTGCAGTATTCCTGTTGGAGGCCGGAGGATGCGTCAATGCGTAACGCCTTCGCTATTACGCAGCTGGGGCAGTTCGACCAGACTCGATTTCCGAAGGAAGTTGCCGGTAGGTAGTAAATATTTATCCGGATCACTCATGAGGTGCGTCGCCAATATTAGTGCGGAACGGCTGTCGAAATAATCTTACCGTAGTTCATAAGGAATACATTGTAGTCCGATCCTGTGACTGCTCCACTCATATCCAAATCAGTCGTCAGGTATCCATGCTCAATATTTTGGAAACATGTATAGAATACATTATAATCAGAGCCGGTCAGCCGCCCATCACTGTTCGCATCGCCCGCCGCCATACCATACATTCCAACAGCGAGCAATTGCATCGCTTCCTTGCCATAGGCTGTCGACTGGCCGGCAGTAAAATCGATGACCGGTGATGTAATGTCTACGGGTGTCTGCGTTCCGTTCATGACCGCAACGTGGTTCCGATGTTTCACCACGATGTAATAATTGCCAGCAGGGACATTGAATCGGAGTAAAGAAACTCCATCGATGTCGACGATGCGGCCATCTTCTAAAAGAAATCCAGCTCTGGAAGCTACGGTCAATACAGATGCTGTGCCCGTTCTCAGTTCAACTAGGATCCAGTCGATTATTGCACGGTTGATGGAAAAAACATTGTAATCGACCGTTTCGGCGCCCGCATACAACCATGGCGCGGAACGGTATGGTTGGACCAGCGGCAGATCATTATTCACGTTCAGCAAATTATCCATAAGTCGCGAGACGGGATTAAATGGCCCCTGTAGCATGACGCGACAATTGACCGAAGCCAGAATTTGCATGGATGCATTCTGAATCGTGCACGTGATTGGGATCTCGGGAGGGGTGATCAGAGACGATGATGCAATAGAAAACGTAACTGCGCCGGCTTTCCGCGGGACGAATGTCAGCGAAAAAAGATTCCCAGTACCCGATACAGTTGTACCACCAAGGATTGCCTGATCGACTGTTATGATATTCGGATTTCTCGCCGACGGCGGCGCCACAAACGTGACTGCGCCCGGCAAGAAATCCCCGCGCACCACTCCTTTATAGGTTACCAGGTCGCTCGGAAAGTCCACGGTCACGCTTGCGGCCGTCACATTCACCCCACTCACAACGGATACCGCAAGAGTGATCGTACCGTTTCCATCGACCGAAGCAGACGATGGCACGAGCCTCACAATTGTCTGGGCCATACCATCGATCGTCATGCAACAGACTGCGATCAGGATCAGAATGGGCATTCTCATTTTAGGACATGCATTTTTTTCGTGATCGACATGCCGTTCACGGCGAGGCGATAGAAATACATTCCGCTCGACAATCCCGCTGCATTGAACTCGATCGTATGATGGCCTGCTGCATAATACGCGTTGGCCGCATCGGCGATTTTTTCACCGAGCACGTTGTAGATCGACAGCGCAACAGCGCCCGCAACAGGAATTTCGAAATTGA
Organism: Bacteroidota bacterium; assembly: GCA_030824175.1. GTDB lineage: Bacteria > Bacteroidota > Ignavibacteria > UBA10030 > UBA8401 > CAISDA01. The sequence goes on from JAVBYH010000256.1 coordinate 6,392, forward strand.
TGACAGTCGACGGATTGAACGGATTCGGGTAGTTCTGCCCAAGCGCATAGGCACTCGGCGCGGCGGTTGATACTTCGATTTCCTTGGAATACGAAAATTCACCCGAATTGTCTATTTGTTTCAAACGGTATTTCACAGATACAGCGGCGTACGCGAGACGATCGCTATATGAGTATTCGTGTGACGAATTCGTCGTGCCCGCTCCCGAGACGAATCCGAGTTTCGTCCAGGCAGTGTATTTCCCGGTCGCGGAACATTCCGATCGCTCAACGTCGAATCCAAAATTATTTACCTCGGTCGCGGTTTTCCACGCAAGAAGCACCGAATTTTTTTTAACTTCGGCGCCGAATCCGTGCAGTTCGACCGGCAGTGCAACACCCCCGAACACGATCGGAGTATTTAATGTTTGATCCGTTATTGTTCCTGTTCTGG
>JAVBYH010000203.1 GCA_030824175.1 Bacteroidota bacterium
GGTCGCCTCCGATGTCCTTCGTGTCGTTGTCCTCGGAATATTTTTTCGCGAGAACCGCGAATGTCGCTTTCGCGTCGGGGCGCATGCGAATGCGGTTCAAGAGGGCGATCGTGGAGTCGTCGTTTGCCTGCGATTGTTCGATGGGCAGCAGGATGTGGCGCGGATGGACCGATTCGCCGCGGCGCTCGAGGAGCTGAATGACATGGTAGCCGAACTGCGTCTTGACGGGCTTCGAGAGTTCCTTCTCCTTGAGCGCGAACGTGGCCTCCTCGAATTCCTTGACGAACGATCCGCGGCGGACCCAGCCGAGGTCGCCGCCCTGGGTGGCCGAGCCCGGATCGATTGAAAATTTCCTGGCGAGATCCGCGAACTCCACCCCGGCCTTCAGGCTGTCGATAAGCGCGAGGGAGCGCAGGTAGGCGGCGTGGATCACCGACGAATCGGGCTTGGGCTGGATGTAGATATGGCTGAGTTCGTATTCAGTGGGGACCTTGGGAATGCTGTCGCGGTACTGTTCGAAGAATTCCTCGACCTCGCGGCGTGAGACGGACAGCGACTGGTTGCGCTGTTGCTGCACTTTTTCGACGAGCAGCTGCTTCCGGATCATTTCGCGGTACTGGTAATCGCGCTTGACGCGCGTGATGGGCATTCCGTACATCTCTTCGAGCTTCTCCTTCGAACCGACGCGTTGGACGAGCATGTTGAGCTGTCGGTCGAGACGGTCGGTGACCTCCTCTTCCGTGACGATGACGCTGTCTTCGAGCGCCTGGGCGAGGATGAGTTTGTCGTTGATCATGCCGTCGAGCACACGGGACTGGATCTCGGGAGATTGCGGATCGAGCTTGTTCTGCATTGCAAACTGCTGGACGGAGAAGACGAGGTCGGTGAGCGTGATCACTTCCTTATCGACGACGGCCACCACCTTGTCGAGCGTCTGCTGCTGGCCCGTTTGCTGCGCACGCGCCGATACGGCGCAGAGGACGAGCAGGAGGAGTGCCATATATTTTTTCATCATTCATTCGCTTTCATGGGATATCGGGAGACATGGCGCTATTCGCCTTTTGACGCCAGCGTGTCTTTTTCGGCGTAAAACAATTGCACGTTATTTTTTTTTCGCAGCGTTTCGATGAGGTCGCTGTATTTCTGTTGACGTAATTCGACGCTCAATCGTTCCCGTATCCGCTGTTCCACGAACCGGAGCGGCGGGCTTTCACCGCGCTTGAGCGATCCGAGCATGCGTATGACGAAGAATCCGGCACTCGTCTTGACGGGGAACGACACGTCGTTCGTCTTCATCGCGGATGCGAGGCGCCAGAGCTCGTTCGGAAAGAGCGTCGACTGCGTATGAAGCACCGAATCGGTCGCCTCGACGATCGCACCGCCGTCGCGCGCATCGGCCGCAGCAGCGGCCCATCCGCCGGACCCGAGGGCTGCGTCGCGGAAGCGTTCAGCCGCACGTCTGTCTCGGAAGATCGCGGTGCCGATCCAGACGGTCTGTTCGCGGATGCTGAACTCGTCCGCATGCTTGTCGAAGTATGCCTGCACATCAGTCTCCGGTACGGCCTCTGGAGGCACGGAGATCACTTCTTTTTCAAGGAGCGCCGCGATCGTCAGCTGTTTCTGTGCGTCCTCAAGATTGCGCTTCACCGCCTCCGACTCGTCGAGCTTCTGCCGTTTCGCCTCCTGATAGAGGATCTCGGAGATCACCCAGCGGTTGGCGTACATCTTGATCTGCGCATCGGTGAGCTGTTGCGAGGCGTCGGCGTGCGCTTCGATCATTTCCCTGGTGAGGCTGCGATCGTTCACGCGCGCCAGTTCCTGCGCCTGCTCGGGCGTTGTGCTGCACGAAAGGAAAAAACCGCACACGCCCGCGGTGAGAAGCAGGCGTGTGCCGATGAAAACGTTGTTCATTACTGTTGGTCATCCTTTGCCGGCGCCGGCTCGTTTCCGGGCGCGAACGACAGCTTCAGTGTTTCATTGTGGAGCACCACGGGATATTTGTTCTTCAGGTACGACTGCCACACGTCTTCAAGGCGTTTCGATTCCGCATCCTGGAAGTGTCCCGAAACTTCGGACATTGCTTCTTCGTACGTCTTGGTGCGTGCCGGATCCTTCTTCAGCGTCTTGATGATGGAGACGCCGTTCTCGAACGCGAACGGTTCGCTCACGGAGCCTTCGGCGGCCTTCCATGCCTTTTCCGTCAATTCGTTCGTCGTGACCGGCTGGAATCCCGCCACGCCTTTTTTGGCTTTCGTTGCCTCGCGTTCGTTGAAGAGTACCGCCGCCGAATCGAACGAAATGGGCGCCACAGCGACCTGGATGATCTGCTGTTTCTTCGAACGCTTCGTCTTCGCCACGACCGAGTCGCGCGAGTATCCGGCGATCGCCCGTTTCACGAGCTGCGCGATGCTGTCGGTGGAGACATGAATTTCCTGAACGTTGACACGGTCAGGCCACGTGTATTTCGCGGCGTTCTCCTTATGGTAAATGCGAAGGAGAGAATCTTTCGCTGCGACTTTGTTCCAGACCTCTTCCTGTTCAGCCTTAAAGAGGAGGATACCTTCCTCGTATTCCTTCATCGTCGACTTGAATTTCGGAAACTTGTCCTCCATGAGGCGTGCATGGTGCTCAACAACGAGGCTGTTGCCGATCTTGTCGGTGATCGTCTTCATTGTCGCCGGCGCCTCCTTCAGCGAGAGCCCCTGCAGTTCCGGATTCAGCTTCTGCATCGTGATCACGGAATCGATCGAGACGCCGCGTCCGGCCAGCGAGATGAGCGTCTTCGAACGGAGCACGGGGGTGATTGTGCTGTCCCATTTCACGTCGCTCGTTGTCTTGGACGTATCCGCCGCCGCCGCGAACGCCGCGAGGGCAGTGGCGTCGACGGAATAATTGTATTGTTTTTTCATCTGTTCCACGAGACGGTTGTAGTCCGACTGATAGCGTGTGCGCTGATATTCGGCTTTCAGTTCGGGCTCCATCTCCTTGAACGGTTTCACCGGTTCGGTGCGGAGGATTTTCACGATGTGGAGGCCGAACGGTGTCGCGATGACGTCGGAGAGCTGACCGACCTTCATGGAGAATGCGACGGAGTCGAATTCCTTCACCGTGCGGCGTCGTTCGATGAGGCCCAGATCGCCGCCCTGTTCGGCGGTCCATGTGTCGTCCGAATTGCGGCGCGCAAGTTCTGCGAAATCGCGTCCCGCCTTAAGCGAGTCGAGGACGGCGCGGATGTCTTTCCATGCCTTCGCCGAATCTTCAGGCGTGGATGTTTTCGTGAGGCGCTTCATGATATGCGCCGGATTTACCTGGCCGGGATTCGATTTGCGGTCCGTCACCTTGATGAGATGGTAGCCGAACTGCGTGCGGACCGGAGACGGGGACACCTGACCCGGCTGCAGTTTGAAGACAGCCTGTTCGAATTCGGGCACCATGGAGCCGCCCGAGAAATAATAGAGGTCGCCTTTGTTCGTCGCGGCGGATGGGTCCTGCGAGTTGCGGGCAGCGAGATCCGCGAACGGCACGCCGGCCTTCACCGAGTCCAGGATCTTGAGCACCTTCGTATAGGCCTCGAGCGTGTCGGCGGGTGCGGCGCCCTCCTTCACCATGATGAGGATGTGGCTCGCGCGGATCTCAAGCGAGCGGTGGTTGTACATTTCCTCGAGCGCCGGTCCGGTGACCTCTTTATCGATCACGTATGTGACGGCGAGATTTTTTCGGTAGTCATTGAGTTCGTTGCGGAGCTCGGGGTCTTTATCGTATCCGCGCGCATATGCTTCCTTCACCTTCAATTTGTATTTCACGTAGAGATCTAAGAATTTTTCGCGGTCTTCCATCGATGTTTTCGAGGCGCCTTCCCAGCCGCCGTTGTTTTTGGCGTACATCGATTCGAATTCCTGCAGAGAAATTTTATCGGTTCCGACCTCGGCAACGGTCACGGTCTTCTGCGAACCGCAGCCGGTGATACCCCACATGGCACCCGCGAGCAGAAGTGTCATTAAAGTTGAAATACGCATACATCTCTCCTTGATTCAAAGAAAACTATGGTTGATTTAAGCTGTAACCTTAAAAATTACTGAAATAACGGCTAAAAAGCAATCTTCATTCAAGAAACATGCGGGAGCGGCGGATATTTATCCGAGCCGCTCGTGTTCGCGGATGAGCGTGACGAGGCGGTGGATGATGAGAGCCGTGGCGCCCCATACGGGCTCCTCGCCGATGTCATAAAAATAGACGGTGCGGTCAACGTCATCGAAAGAGCGGACCTCCGTGCGCAGCGTACTGTCGTCGAAGAACGCTTCGAACGGGATACTGAGGATCTCACAGACCTCCGCCGGATTTGGCAGCAGCACCGGCATGGCGGCGATCACGCCGATGATCGGGGTGATCAGGAAGCCGCTCGGTGTCCACACCTCATCCAGCGCTCCGAGGATGCGCACGTCCTCGGGATTCAGGCCCACTTCCTCGAACGATTCGCGCAAGGCTGTGCCGACCGGAAATTCATCGCATTCGTCCGCCGCGCCTCCGGGAAAGGAGATCTGCCCCTTGTGATGCTCGACAAGATGCGTGCGTTTGGTGAGCAGGAGCCGGTACCCGTCCGGAGTTGCGACGAGGGCAACGAGAACGGCAGCACGCCGTCCCGATCGGTCCGGGTGGGGGCGCGAGGGATAGGTCGAAAAAATCTGTTCGAGCGATTGCAGCAATGCCATAGACGCGACCGTTTTCCATTCAATATGCGAAATTTCGGGGATACTTGCACCGCCCATGGCTTGAGCGCGCACGAGTCTTTAAACCTCCGGGGTCCAGCCTGTGTCATACATGCATTGGAGCCGGGAGCCCTGCGCGAACCGTTCCGGACACAGACACCGCCGGTATCATATAATTAACCACATCATTTTCACTTTTTTGGAGTACCTATGCAGACGTATCACACCACCAAACGGTTCCTCCTTGCGGGCATATGCATCGCAATGATGGGCGCCTCCCTGTTCACAGGGTGCAACAAGAACGACGATCCCGTGCAGGCGCGGCTCGACAGTGCGGCCACCGACGACGCCGTCGCATCCATTGCGGGCGCGATTGGCGATGACAACGGAGGGGCGTCGAATAATGTCGGCGACATCGTCGCGCTTGCGGGACCAGATGGCTTGAAGGGGCTGGCGACGAGCCTGTCCAAGGAATATGGAACGATGACGACGACGATCGTGGATTCTTCGTACGATGCAGCCACCGGCTGGTGGACGATGAATGTGGCGCACGAGAAGAATACGCCGAGCGACCAGTACTATACGAAACTTTCGCGCACCTACAAGATCCAGTATCTGAAGAACAATGTTCCGCAGAAATACTGGAGAGTGCAAAACGGCATCGCCGTCGACACGGCGAACGTCATTAAGAAGATCGTTGTGAGCGGTGCGGGTGAATACAAGACTCCAAGGATCCATCACACGCTGAAGAGCATTACCGCCTCGTTCATCGCCACGAATACGAACACTGAAATCGTGACCGTGAATTCCGACGCGCCCTACATCCGTGCGGGATACGATGTGATCACCACGGCGAACGCCGTGCGCACGCTGGACCATACCGTCGCACTGACCTTTGTCGGCGTCACCGGTCCGCGCCTGCGTCCGAATTCGTCGATGTTCACACGCAGGAATCTTTCGAACCAGACAGCGGGCACGATCAACGGCACGTATGCGGCCACGGTCACCGTGCAGCGGGGAACGGCCTACAATGAGAAGACGATCAACCGCACATTCACCGTCACGCTGGGCGGCGGAACGGGCACGATCGGGATCAACGGCGACGGTCGCAGCTTTACATCGAACCTGCAGACGGGAGACGTGAAGTAAGGAAGGTGTCGTCTGCAATCATGAAGGCGGAACATCCCGGACGAAACAGTCAGGGGCGTCCCGCCTTCGCTATATCGGCCTCGACGGCACATTCGGAACATCGAACGTTCAGGCAATACTCCTTGTAGAGCTGTATCGTCCCCTGCTGCTGGAACGATGTCGAGACGCGAACCTTTCCCTTGAAGAGCTGCTTTTCCATTTTGCGGAGGATGGCATTGTCCTCGAGCGGGGGCACCTCGCGCGCGATGTTGACGATATGCTCGCAAACGTCCTTCCGTCCGAAGACGCGTCCGTAGAGGAACGAGAGGGGGATGACGGTATTGACGATGATCTCGTCGATGCGCGCCCCGCCCAGGAGCGCATGCGGCCGCGCGGAGGCCTCGGCGAAGAGGTAATGGAACGACCAGAAGAGATCGGGGCCGAGGTCGAACGCTTCGCGCAGCTGCGTAAGTTTGGTGCCCGGCTGCAGATACTTTCCCTCGACGATCGTAATGATGCGCTTGAGGAATTGCTCGGACAGAATTTTCGAGATGAGCACGCCGGCGGCGGCGAGGCGGACCGTCGGGAAATTCGACGGTCTCGTCGGCGCAAACGTCCACTCGGCCCTGTGAAGCGGGGGCAGCGCGAGCAACGGCCCGATGCCCGCGCTCTCGAGCGACCGGCGCACGGATGACCAGGAACTGTGCAGTTGGTGTGCGGTGACGCGTGCCTGCTGGTCCCCGATCGTTTCGACCTCCGGGAGGAGGCCGGCGAACGCGAAGAGGAGCGCCTGGATGTCGAACGGCTGCAGTTCGGTGCAGGCAAAGATTTTTTTCAGACGAAGGATGGTGAGCTCGCGTGCGAGCACGCCGAACGGCTCGCGGTTCTTCGCGTACCCGAGTCCGTCCATGACGCCCTCGTAGAGCAATTGCTCCCAAGCGATCACGCGCGTGAGCGACCGGGCGGACACGGAGG
>JAVBYH010000202.1 GCA_030824175.1 Bacteroidota bacterium
TGATTGCCGACGCCCGGTTGATGCCCGCCTCCCGGGTGGTTGCCGATGCCGGGAGTCGGATAGTATACATCGCCCCAGCCCGGATCGCTGACAAGGATCGGCGGCGTCGGATCCCACCATGGCGGCTGCGAGTACGGATTCTGCCAGCCGTACGGATCGTACGTGACGCCATGCACGGTGTAGATGCCCGCATAATCCATTTCCGCGGCGCGGTCATTGAGCTCCGCCTCACTGTGGCACGAGAGGCAGTTGTCGCGATAGTCGATGTTGGAGGTGAAGTTGCCCGCCTTCTGCGATTGCGCAACGGATGCCTTGCGCACGGCAACGGCATCGCGGAACGGCATGAGTTTCGTATAGCATCCGGCGAATCCCGTGAGCGAGACTGCCGCGAGCACGAGGCTTATTTTTACTGTCTGATGTTTCATGTTATCGTCCGCTCCTTTGACGTCCGCCGCCTGATGACTGACCGCCGCCTGATGACTGACCGCCGCCTGATGATTGACCGCCGCCCGATGATGATCTGCCTGAAGACGAGCCGCCCGATGATGAACCGACAGATGATCCTCCGCCCGATCGCTCACGGCTTCCGCCGTTGTTCGAGGGGGGAGCATACCGCGGCTGAGGCTGTGATGCCGGGGCCGCCGTGTTCTGCTGGGGCGGCGCGTACTGCTGGCGCGACTGGCTCTCCGATTTCCGTTCGCGTTTCTCGCGCTTCGGCGACTCGGTCCTGCCGGAAGGCGCACTCTGTGTGCCACCGGGCGATGAGGCGGGAGCCTGGTCCACCTGCCGTCGGCGACGATCGGTCGTGCCCGAAGGCTGTTCTGTCGACGATCCGCTGCCGCCCTGTCGTGTTGCCGTCCGTCCGCCGGAGGATGCGCTGCCGTCCTGGCTTGCGCGTTCCCACCACGGCGTGTCGTTGTTACGAGTGCGCGATGTGCCCTTTCTCTGCGCCGGCTGGTCCTGCTGCGAGGCCTGACGCTGGTTGTCGCCGCCGCGCGTGCGGATGCCTTCGGTCGCGCCGCGCGTCGTCGTCACCTGTCCCGCCGGTGTCACAAGCGGGGTGCGCATGCGGTTGCCGGGTGTGTCGCCGCCGCGTGTCGTGCCGATGAGCCGCGTGCGGTTCGGAAGATCCCTTCCACCGCCGCCGTAGTTGCCGCCATAATATCCGTCATGTCCCCACCCGTTGTGCGGGTAATGGTGATATCCCCAGTAGTTGCTGTGTCCCCAGTACGGATAGTACCCATAGTACGAGTCGTACGGGTACCATGTGGGATACGGATATAGCACATACGGCCTCCATGAGTACGGCCAGAACCACGTGTCGTCGTACCACGGATCGTAGATCCCCGCGCTGTACACCCAGCGGCCGGGATGGTAATAATGGAACGAGTAATTGAACCGGTTGTGGCGGTACTGGTCGTCGCCGAAATAATAATTGTTGATGACGGTGCCGGAGGTGTCCTCCTGTTCCGTCGCCGCGTATTCCTCTTCCTCCTCGTAGCGGTCGCGTGAATCTCCGCGCGACGCCAGCTGTGTATAGCATCCTGCCGACACAAGCGACAGGAGGAATGCAGCCGCGATCACAAAGCGTGTTGATTTCATGACGTCATACTCCTTGAAATGATAGTGCCCCTTCACATCCCGCCCCGTTCACTTAGAACGATCGAACATACTCCAGTTTCATCGTGCGGTTGCCGATCGTCACGATGTTGTCCTGGTTCTTGAACATGTTTTTCAGATCGAATCCCAGCGTGAACCCGCCTCCGAACGACCATCGCATGCCGAGGTTGAAGTATCCCCTGTTCCTGCCGATGGCCCTGTTGTTGTTGTCGTTGAACGCGAAATCGTATTCGCCCACGAGCGAAATGTCGCGCCCCAGCGATTTCTCCGCGCCGACGAAAATATCCATATCCTTGTCGCCGTCGTTTCGTTCCATGCTCATGTTGACGCCGCCGTGTATGCTGAAATTCCCGAACACCGCATAATTTTTGCTTGCCACCGCATAGATGCCGCGGGACTTTATTGCGAAGCGCTCGGTGCTGTCGAGATACGCTTCCTTACCCTGCGAATCGAATCCGATCGCGATCGCGGGGAACGCGACCGACTCGTCGATCATGCGAAACTTGATGTTCACGCCGGGCAGTTTCTGCATCCTCACCGATGAGTTGCCGATGATGCCCGTGCCGCTGTACGAGATGCCGAAGCTGAGCCGGTCCAGTGCTCCCGCCGACAACGCGACGCCCAATCCGCCGTTCTGGAAAAAGTCCGCGTCGAACGCGAACGATCCCCGGTTCAGCATACCGGCAGTCGGTATGTCGATGAGCTGCCGGGGTTCCAGTGTCGAAGCGTCCCCGGCCGATGTCTGGGCCGGCGTTATGGAATAGGAAAGAACATACAGCAACAGCATCGATACGCACCGCGCCCCCTTTCTCAGGGACGCTGTCACAGAAGAATATGTCGTAACGGTCTGCGCAACAGCCGGTCTATTCTCCACAGTTTTCTCCGGTTCCTCTATATGTTAGACGTGTACAATGTACGAAAAGTTTACCCTCGATGTGTGAATTCTTCGGTGGTGTGACACCGGGCACGTCGGAATTCCCAAACAGCCCAATACGCGCCATATTCCGCACATTCATCCGATGCGCTTCCAAAATGTTGCGTCCTTGCCGTCTTCAAGTACAACACCGGCCGCTTTCAATTCATCCCTGATCTTATCGGACAAGGCCCAGAGCTTCTGCGCGCGGATGTCCTTGCGGATGGAGATGATGAGGTCCATGAGTTTCGGCTCGAGCGACTCGCCCGTTGTCTGGCGGCCGGCCGAAAGGATGCCGAGCACCGAACCGCCGGCCTCGTCGAAGAAGGCGTCGATCGCCTTGAGCGATTCGATTGAGGCGCCCTCGGGTTTCGCGATGAGGTCGTTCGTGGCGCGGGCGAGGTCGAAGAGCACGCCGATTGCTGCCGGCGCGTTGAAGTCGTCGTCCATCGCCTCGTAGAATTGCGTCTTGTACGACTCGAGCGTGTCGAGCACGATCGAACCGACGCGGCCGCGTTCGATCTCCGCCTTCAACCGTGTCACGGTGCTCTGCAGTTTCTCGAGCCCCTTGCCCGACGCGTCGAGGGCCTGCTCGCTGAAGTCGAGCGTGCTGCGGTAATGGCTCTGCATGATGAAGAAGCGGACCACGAACGGCGAGCGTTTCGTGAACGCATCCTTCAGCGTAACGAAGTTGCCGAGCGACTTGCCCATCTTCTGCCCGTTCACGGTGACGAGATTGTTGTGCATCCAGTATTTCACGAACGTGTGTTCGGTGGCGCACTCGCTCTGCGCGATCTCGCATTCATGGTGCGGGAACTGGTTGTCCATGCCGCCGCCGTGTATGTCGAACGATTCGCCGAGGTACTTCATGGACATTGCGGAGCACTCGAGGTGCCATCCGGGAAATCCGTCGCCCCACGGCGACGACCATCGCATGATGTGGTTCGCCTCCGCTTTTTTCCACAGCGCGAAGTCCGAAGGATGCCGCTTCTCCGAGTTCGCCGACACGCGCGTGCCGCTTTCGGCCTCGTCGAGCACGCGCCCGGAGAGTTTTCCGTACCCGGCGAAGGCATGCACGTCGAAGTAGACGGACCCGTTCGCCTCGTAGGCCACGCCCTTTTCGAGGAGCTGCTCGACGAGGCGGATCTGTTCCGTGATGTGGCCGGTGGCGCGCGGGGAGATGTCGGGACGCACGACGTTGAGCGCGTCCATGTCGTTGAAGTATTCGCGCGTGTACTGCTCGACGACCTGCATCGGGTGGAGCTGGTCCTTGCGCGACTGTTTCTGTATCTTGTCCTCGCCCTCGTCGGCGTCGTCCGTGAGATGGCCGACATCGGTGATATTCTGCACGTAGAGCACGGAATATTTTTTATGGCGCAGGTAGCGCAGCACGACGTCGAACGAGACGTAGCTTTTCGCATGGCCGAGATGCGAGAGTCCGTACACAGTCGGACCGCAGACGTACATGCCGACGCGGCCTTCGGTGATGGGCGTGAAGAGTTCCTTTGTTCGTGTCAGCGTGTTGAAGATGTGAAGAGCCATAGTGTGCGATCGGGATAAAGAAGAATGTGAATATTAAAAACATTGTAGGGCGAAACGGCGTTTCGCCCCGGTTCAACTATCCTATGGTCGTTCGGCAGGGCGAAATATCATTTCGCCCTACAGAACACCCTTCATTTCTTGGCGGCGCGCATGAGTTCGCGCGCGGAATTCAGTCCGGCGTCCGTGACCTCGGCGCCGCTGAGGAGCTTCGCCACCTCGCGCACGCGCTCGTCGCCATCGAGCTTGCGCAGGCGGGTGACCGTGCGCTTGTTCTGTTCGCCCTTCTCCACAGCGAGGTGCGTCGCACCGAGTGCGGCGATCTGCGGAAGGTGCGTGATTGCGACGATCTGGTGGAACTTCGAGAGCCTGCTCAGGCTCAGGCCCACGGCCTGGCCGATGCGTCCGCTCACCCCCGTATCGATCTCGTCGAAGATGAGAAGCGGCGTCTTGTCCGAATGCGCGAGCGCCGATTTAAGCGCGAGCATGATGCGCGACACCTCGCCGCCCGATGCAACCTTTGCAAGCGGCTTCAGGTCCTCTCCGACGTTCGTGGAGATGAAGAACTCGATCTCGTCGACGCCGTTCGGCAGCGCGGCGATCTTCTTCGATCCCGCGTTCACGTAGAGCGTATGGAGCGCCTCGCCGTCGAGCACGCGGTGATTCACGGCGACGGAGAATCTCGCCTTTGCGATGCCCAGGTCCACGAGGGCCGAGAGGATCTCCTTCTCGATCTTCTTCCCCGTCTCTCTCCGCCGGGCCGTGACGGCCTGCGCGCGTTCTCCGCAGAGCGTGCGGGCTGCCTCGATGTCGGCGCCGATGCGCGCGATCTCGGCCTCGAAATTTTCGGCGAGGGCGTATTCTTCGCCGATCTTTTTCCTGTGCGCCAGCACCGCGTCCATCGAGCCGCCGTATTTTTTCTTCAGGAGCGCGAACGCGCCGAGGCGGTCGCGTATCTCCTCGAGCCGCTCGGTGTTGAACTCGATGCGGGATTGGTAGCGCTGCACGAACTTCGCGAGCTCCTCCACGATCACCGCGGCCGACTTCGCCTCGGCGAGAGAATCGGTGAACGCGGGATCGATCTCGCAGAGTTCCTCGAGCTGTGTGCGGACGCGCACGAGGCTGTCGTGCACCGAGTCGTCGCCTTCGTAAAGCGTTTCGTTCACAGACGATGTCGTGAGGCTGAGCGTCTCCGAATTTTCGAGGAGCTTCAGTTCGGCCTCGAGCTGCTCCTCCTCATTCTCCTTCGGCGCCACGCCGTCGATGTCCTTGAGCTGGAATTCGTAGAGCGTCTTTTTTTCCTTGAGCTGCTGCTCCTTGTCGCGGAGCGTGCGGCGGCGCGCCGTGAGCGCCCCGAACGCCGCATAGGCTTCCTTGTATCCGGCAAGCTCTTTTCCGTATGATCCGAAGTCGTCGAGAAACTCACAGTGCGTTTCGGACCTCAGGAGCGACTGGTGCTCGTGCTGTCCGTGCATATCCACGAGCATGTCCCCGAGTTCCTTGAGCTGCGCGAGCGTGACGGGAGAATCGTTCACGAAACAGCGGCTCGTGCCCTTTGCCGAGACCTCGCGGCGGACGATAAGCTCCTGTGTCGGCTCGGTCTCGTTCGCGGTGAACCAGGCGCCGATCTTTTCAACATCCGATACGTCGAAGACGCCCTCGACGACCGCCTTTTCGGCCCCGGTGCGGACCGCGTCCGAGCTCGCCCTGTCTCCCAGGAGGAGTCCCAGGGCCCCGATGAGAATGCTCTTGCCCGCGCCCGTTTCGCCGGTGATCACGGTGAGCCCGCGCTCGAGCGTGAGGGAAATCTCCTCGATGAGGGCGTAATTTTTAATAGAGAGAGTTGTCAGCATGAGGAAAAATAAGCGGAATTTGGGAGAGATTCAACTAATAAAAAAAAGCGGGCGAGATAAATCTCGCCCTACAGAAAACGTTATTCGTCGTCGGGATCGCCGGAGGTCATCTTGATCTCGGGCACGTCCTGGAGCACGCCGTGGAAGTACGCGAGGCGGAAGAACTCGTCGATCGCTTCGCGGTGCGTGGGGAGGAGCTCGTACTGGTAGAGCGCGAACTGGTCCTCGATGCGTTCGCCGGGAATGTCCATCGCCGCGGCGACGGAGGCGACGCATGCGGCCCGGTCCTCGCGACCTTCGCGCTGGGCCTCTGTCATCAGGGCTTCGAGCGTCGAGCGGTCCGTACCGTCGGCGAGCACGGCGCAGACGGCGTGGACGAACGGCAGGCCGGTCATCTCCGTCCATTCCTCGATGAGGTCGATCGTCGGCCCGTCCCACGCGCTCGTGAGCACAGCGTCGCCGCAGAGGAGCGCGGCATCGGCCTTCGCGAGCAGATCGTCGACGGAGCCGATGACTGGCACGAAGGAAATGTCCGATTTGAATTGCTCCTTCAGGATCACCTTCGCGAGCACGACGTCCGTGGCGGTGGCCGAGCCGATGGCGACGGTCTTCAACTGGCGGATATCGCGGTTCACGCAGAGCACGACTGTCCTGCTCTCGACGATGGACGCAATGCCGATCGCGGGAAACAACTTCAGGTCGGAACTCATGCGGGCATAGTCGATGGGCGTGAGGATCGCGGCATCGATCTCGCGGCTCATGAGCTTGTCGATAAGGACGGACGGCGCATCAATAAAAAGTCCCGCCACGGCGGGACTTTTTTCCAGGCTGTGCGTCAACGGGGCACAGTAGAATTCTTTCAGCGCGCCGATGCGGTAT
>JAVBYH010000200.1 GCA_030824175.1 Bacteroidota bacterium
GCATGCCGGTGGACAAATCGACGGGCGCTGCGGTGATCGGCGGGACCATCAACAGGAACGGCAGCGTGGAATACCGGGCCACCGCGGTGGGAAGCGAGACGGTCATCGCGCAGATCATCAAACTCGTCGAAGACGCCCAGGGATCGAAAGCCGCCATCCAGACGCTGGCGGACAAGATCGCCGGCGTCTTCGTCCCCATCGTCATGGGCATCGCGGTGCTCACATTCGTCGGATGGTATGTGCTCGGCGGTCTCCCCTTCACCGCGGCGATGATCAACTTCATCGCCGTACTCATCATCGCCTGCCCGTGCGCGCTTGGGCTCGCCACGCCGACGGCGATCATCGTCGGCACGGGACTCGGCGCCTCGAAGGGCATCCTCATCCGCAGCGCTGAGAGTCTCGAGCTCGCACAGAAAACACAGACGGTCGTGCTGGACAAGACGGGCACGATCACCGAAGGCCGGCCGTCGGTAACGGATGTGTTTCCGTTCGGGGGCGCCGATGAGGCGACACTTGTCCGGAGAACCGCATCCATCGAGCACAGATCGGAGCATCCGCTTGCCCAGGCGATCGCCGCTTACGCGCAGTCGGGCGGATCGGTGCTCGAAGAGGTGAGCGGTTTTCATGCCTCGACCGGCCTGGGGGTGACGGGCATCATCGGCGGCATCGCGACAGCATCGGGCGATTCGGCCGCAGACACAACCGCGATCGGAGGCGTCAGCGTCGCGGCCGGCAGTCCCGGATTCATGCGCGAGATCGGCGTGGACACGGCCGCTGCAGATCAGACTGCCTCGGGGCTTGCGGCGCAAGGGCGGACGCCGATCTTCGTCGCATATAACGGTGTGCTCGCCGGCGTCTTCGGCGTTGCCGATACGCTGAAGCCGGGCTCAGCCGAAGCGGTGACACAATTGAAGGCGATGGGAATCGAAGTGGTGATGCTCTCGGGGGACAATACGCGCACCGCCGAAGCAATCGCGAAGATGGTCGGCATCGATCGCGTGATCGCCGGTGTGCTGCCGCAGGACAAGGCGGCCCATGTGAAACAAATCCAGTCTGAGGGAAAGATCGTGCTTATGGCGGGAGACGGAATCAACGACGCCCCCGCGCTTGCGCAGGCCGATATCAGCATTGCCATGGGAAGCGGCACCGATGTCGCTATGGCCGCCTCGGGCATCACACTGATGCACGGCGATCTTCGGGGCGTCGCGGCCGCGATACGTCTTTCGAAGTCGACGATGCGCACGATACGGGAGAACCTCTTCTGGGCATTCATCTACAACATCATCGGCATACCGCTCGCGGCGTTCGGCCTGCTGAATCCGATGTTCGCCGCGGCGGCAATGGCGTTCAGTTCGGTAAGCGTCGTGTCCAATTCATTGCGGCTTAAACATGCGCGCATTTCCTGATGTCCGCCACCTCGAGAACGGGCTTATCGTACCCGTACAGCACGGTGTTGATCATCGCCGAGCCGATCTCTGTGAGCGTGCACATGTAGTTCGGAAAGAACATCTTCAGCATGGGATACAACGGACCGAGCACCTTATACATACGATACGTGCGCTTCATCCCTTCGGTCGGCTGAATGTATCCCGGTCGGAACATGAACGCCTGTCTGAAGGGAAGGCGCAGCAGGTCGTTCTCCGTCTTTCCCTTCACTCTCGCCCAGGTGACCCGGCCTTTTTCCGTGCGATCGGTGCCCACACCCGACACGTAGGTGACCGTCATATCCGGATTCAACCGCGCCAGGGGAAGCGCCAACGCCAGCGTGAAATCGTATGTGAGCCTGCGATACTCCTCCTCGCTTTTGCCGAGAGACGTGGAGCCCATGCAGAAAAATCCGGCGTTGTAGCCTGCAAGCTCGTGTTCGATGGAGGCGAAGCTGGAAAAATCCGCATGGATGATCTCCTTCAGCTTCGCATGCCGCACGTCGCACGGCCGCCTGTTGATCACGAGCACCGCTTCCACATCGGGATGGAGGAGACATTCATGAAGCACCCCTTCACCCACCATGCCTGTGGATCCTGTGATGATGGCCCTGATTTTCATTGTGCTCCCCGGTTGTGATGTGACGAGAAAAAATCGTATTTTCCTCAAATGAATATACGATAATTTGTCATCATTCGCGCCACTCAACCATGACCCCGTACAGACAGTCACAACGCACTCCCGAGCGTCTCTCGCCCGCCGTGATCGCACTGGCCGCCGCATCCATTGTGCTTCATGTCTGCGTGAATATCTGGAGCCCATACGGTTTCCATCGCGATGAATTTTTATATTTGGCGATGGGAGAACATCTGCGGCTGTGGAGCATGGACTTTCCGCCGTTCATCGCGGTGCTCGCGAACATGTCACGCGCCCTGCTTGGCGAGTCCCTCGCCGCCATCCGGTTCTTTCCGGCGCTCGCGGGTGCGCTGCTGATCGTCATTGCATCCGATGTCGCCCGGCGCCTCGGCGGCGGGGCTTTCGCACAGATCCTTGCCGCACTCGCCGTGCTGCTCCCCGCCATCTATCTCCGCCCCGCCAGTCTCTTCCAGCCCGTCGTGTTCGACCAGCTCTGGTGGACGCTCGGCATGTGGTGCCTCCTCTTGTGGAAGCAGAGCGGCGACAACCGTTGGTGGCTCGGGCTCGGCGTCGCGATGGGCGTCGGCCTCTTCACGAAATTCAGCATTCTCTTTTTCGGGTTCGGCGTGCTCATGGGACTGCTCGCCACGCCCGACCGCCGCATGCTGCTCACACGCTGGCCGTGGATCGCGCTTGTGCTTACGCTCGCGATCGGCCACCCGAGCATCGTCGGACAGATCGTGCTCGGCTTTCCCGTTACCGCCCAGATCACGGACCTGCGGACCACGCAGCTCGTGCACGTCTCCTCGCTCGATTTTATCACGGGTCAATTTCTCATACTCGGGCTCTCCACACTCGTCGCCGTCACCGGCATTATCGGGCTGCTCTTCTTGCGCGCGTTCGTTCAGTACCGCATGTTCGCATGGATTGTTGTCGGCGCGTTCGCCATCCTGCTTGCCGCTCACGGCAAGGCCTACTATCTCGGTCCCGTCTACCCCGCGCTGATCGGCGCGGGCGCGGTGATGATCGAATCGTTCGGCACAGGATTCGGCCGCATCGTTTTCCGCGGCGCGATCACGGGCGTGGTCGTGCTCGGCGGACTCATCGGCCTTCCCATGGGAATCCCCGTAATTCCTCCGCAGGAGATGCAGGGATACGCCCAGGCACTTGGCATCACCTCCGCCGTGAAGACGAACACGGGCGATGTGCTCCGCCTCCCGCAGGATTATGCGGACATGCTCGGATGGGAGGAGCGGGTTGCCGCGCTGGCGAAGGCGTATCACGGCATTCCTCCATCGGAACGCGCGGAGACGATCATCATCGCCGACAATTATGGCGAAGCAGGCGCCATCGACTTCTTCGGACCACGGCTCGGCCTTCCTCATGCGATCTGTGTGAGCGGCACCTATTGGTTCTTCGGTCCCGGCACGCTTCCCGGCACCAACGCCCTGACGATCGGCATCGAAAAGAATGATCTGAGGAAGTACTGGAACATCGTCACGCCCGTCGCCGAACTGCGGAACGAGTGGACGGTGCCTGAAGAACAGCACCTGACGATTTATTACTGCCAACAGGCGCGGACATCAGTGCAGCAGCTCTGGCCGTCCTTCGCGGGAATCAACTGATGCGGGAACGCCCGATCCGAATTGGAACACTATGACAATCAAACAACTCTACACAAAGCTCCTCACAGGCTACACGCCGGAGAATTTGCACGCGATCACGACAAAGATCATCCGGCTGCACCGGAACAGGCAGTATACCGCAATCCACGGCATCATGACCGTCGTCTCCGGCTTCACGAAGGAAAAGGAAGAGCAATACACGAAGGCATTCTACAAACTGATGATGTTGTACCATCCCGACAGGATCAATCATTACCGTGCGGAGATCGAAAAGCATTATGCGGCGCACGACGCCGAACAGCTGCAGAAATTTTCACACATCTTCCCCGTCCTCGAGCTCGAGCCGACGCTCGCCGTCCTGCCCCGGCAGGACGCTGAGAACACGGACCAGTATGCCTGGGACGATGCGGCAGACGGATTCGAGTACAGGGATGAAGCGGATGAGGATGGCGCGCAGGCTGCTGGAGATCCGGACATGTATAACGACGGCGTGGACGGGACGGACTTCTTCTCCGTCTTCAAGCGCATCATTTACGGTCATGCGAACATCGAGCTCCCCGTGCATTACCTCGAGGATATCGACAATGTCGACCTCGCGGGGTACGACATTTCGGACCTCGACGGCGTTCGCTATTGCATGCATCTCGTCACGCTCGACCTCTCGAACAATTCAATCATCGACATTACCGAGCTCGGATCGCTCGTACGGCTGAAGGAATTATATCTCGCCGACAATCGCATCGGCTACATCGACGGCCTCGCGTACCTGACGCACCTCCGCATCCTCGATATTTCGAACAACGGCGTCACAGACATCGCGGCGCTCTTCGAACTCGAACACCTCGAGTACGTGAATCTCGTCGGGAACAGGATCTCCGATGCACAGATCCATATTCTGGAACAGAACGGCGTGCTGGTGATCCGCTGAACAATATGGAAACAACCGATGAAAGCTGAAGACATGATCGTTCATCCGATCGGCGTGGTGCACTCCGATCTCGTGTATCGTTACGAAACCCCACGCCAGGGCATACTGGCGGGCGCAAACGAATCCGTGATCGAGCTTCTGCCGAACCGCAATTTCGACCAGGCGCTGAAACATCTGAACGGCTTCGAGAGGATCTGGGTGCTCTACAGGTTCCACCTCAACAGCAACTGGAAACCGTTGGTGAGTCCGCCGCGGCACACGCGCAAGAAGATCGGCGTGTTCGCCACGCGCGCGCCGTACAGGCCGAACCAGATCGGGCTGAGCTGCGTGAAGCTCATCAAGGTGGCGAAGCTTAAAATTTTCATCGCGGAATCGGACATCCTGGACGGGTCGCCCGTGCTGGACATTAAACCATATCTTCCCTATTCGGATTCGTTTCCGGAAGCGGCGACGGGGTGGGTGACGAGCGGCGTCGAGCATATCTTTGAGGTGGTGTTCGAGCCCGAGGCCGAGGGGCAGTGCGAGTGGCTGAAGCATGCCGCGAACATCAACCTGCAGAATTTCGCGCGGCTCCAGCTGGAGTTCGATCCGACGGATGCGACGAGGAAACGAATTTCGACGGACGGGAATGCGTTCGTGCTCGCATACCGCACATGGCGGATCGTATATGATGTGGACACGGATGCGAAGAGAGTGACGATCCGCGGGATCCGCTCCGGCTACACGGCCGTTGAGCTGGCGGATGACGCCGTGGATAAATACAACGACAAGCCGCTGCACCGCAGGTTCATCGGACTGTCCGTGTAGACCATCGAGGTGCGCGTGCGCCTCGGTGCAGACTGTCCGGTTATGACGAGCCCGTCAGCGCAGCTCGGAGAGTTTCTTGCGTGCGTCGTCCGCGCGGCGGCCCTTCGGATCGATCTGCAGCAACCACTGGTACGTCTCTTTCGCCTTTGCGGTCATGCCCTTCTTCTCGTAGGCGGCGGCGAGCATCCAGATGGAACCGGGGTGATTCTTCTCGAGGTAGAGGGTGTATTGGAATTTTTCGATCGCCGAGTCCCACCGCTCCATATTAAACAGGGTGCGGCCGTACTGGTAGTGACCGTAGACCGATTTCGGATCCGCCGCCAGCGCCAGCTTGTATTCCGCTTCAGCCTTCTGCCACTCTTTCTTGCTCGCATGGAATCCCGCGAGCGTCATATGACCCCGGTGCGCATCGAGGCCGATGATGATCTTCGCCTCCTCGAGTCCCTTTTCTTCGCTGCCGCCCATGATGCCCGGCGCGCGCATGTAATAATTGAACAAACCGATGTGCGCATCGATGTTCTTCGGGTCCAGTTCCGCCGCGCGCAGGAATGCGTTCTTGATCTTCGGCGCGAGGAACCCCTGCGAGATGACGTTCGCGTTCATCGCCTTCTCTCCGAGTATCGCGCCGCGCATATAGTGGTACTTCGAGACGTTGTCGTTTCTCTCGAGAGCCTCATCAATTGCATCCTGCGCCTCGTCAACCTTGTGCTGGCGCAACAGGGCGGCGGCGAGATAATACTGCGACTCGGCATCGTTCGGATTTTTCTTCACGGCGGATTCGAAGAACGCCTGCGCCTTTTCATGTTCCCTGTCGCGCAGCAGTTTGATGCCAGTGCTGTCCACGGCGGCGAGAGTGGTCATGGAAAAGAGAAGTCCTACCGCAAGTGAATATGGAAATGTTTTCATTGTCGTTCTAACATTGCTTTTGAGGTGCGTGTAGGGCGAGCTGTCAGCTCGCCCCGGTTAAAGTATGTACTGCAATTACACAGGGCGAGCTAACAGCTCGCCCGACATATCGCATACGCGGCACAAAGATGTTCGGCAAACCGTGTAGGGACGTATTGCATACGCCCCTGTACCGGCATCAGTCCGATTCCGCTGCGGCGTATTTGTCGGAGCGCGATTTCTGCACCGCGCCCTCGACGACGAGCACGAATTCTCCCCTGATCGTCCGGCTCCCGAGCTCCGCGCGGATTGACGAGAGTGTGCCGCGCAGGAACTCCTCGAACTTCTTCGTGAGCTCGCGCCCGATCACGGCCCGCCGGTCGCCCAGCGTCTCTTGCAATTCCTCGAGCGTGCGGATGATCCTGTGCGGCGATTCGTAGAACACGATCGTTCGCTGCTCTTCCGTGAGCGCAGTGATGCGCGT
>JAVBYH010000262.1 GCA_030824175.1 Bacteroidota bacterium
TTGTCGCGTTCATCGAACGCTACGACGGCCTCTCGTACTCCGCCCGGCGCGCGCGCGAGTTCGCCGAACATGCCCGGCAGTGCCTCGTCCCATTCCCCCAATCGGATGCGAAACAGTCGCTCCTCGACTTCGTCGAATTCGTCATCCTCCGCGACAAATAACACGCCGGGGGCGTATGCGCGCCCCCTTACACCAGTTTGACGATCGTGTCGCACAACTCGGGGAACGGGATGCCCGCGGCGGCGGCGGCCTTCGGCACGAGGCTTGTCGCGGTCATGCCCGGCAGCGTGTTGATCTCGAGGCAGAAATATTCGTTGTCGTCGCGCAGCCGGAAATCCACCCTCGCGAATCCTTTGCACTGCGTCCTGTCGAATACGATCTTCGAATCGCGCTGGATGCGTTCGGTGAGGTCGGCAGGAAGATCGGCCGGACAGATGTATTCCGTCATCCCCTTCGTGTACTTGTGCTGATAATCGTAGAAGCCGTCCTTCGGTTTGATCTCGATGACGGGCAGCACGCGATCGCCCACGATCGCCACGGTGAGCTCGCGGCCGGGAATGAATTCCTCGAGCATGACGGAGGTTGAGAAACGTGCGGCAAGCGCGATCGCATTGGGTATCTGCAGCGGGTTCTGCACGATTGTCAGACCGACGGTGGAGCCCTGATCGTTCGGCTTCACAACGAGCGGAAAACCGATCTCCGCGGCGACACGTTCGATCAGCACGGCGTCGACACGATCGCCGCGTCGCACCATCTCCCACTTCCCCGTGGCGATGCCGTTGTGGCGCATGAGGATCTTCGTCATCGATTTGTCCATCGTCAGCGCGCTGGACATCACGCCCGATGCCGTATATTTCACACCCCGCATTTCGAGCAGCGACTGGATCTTGCCGTCCTCCCCCCATTCCCCGTGAAGTGCGAGGAACACGACATCGATACCGTCAAGAAGCGGCGAGTTCACGCATTCGATGAGGTTGCGCGGCGAGAGCTTCGAGAGTGCTTCCTGCGTCGGCGGCGCATCGTGAAGAATCTCCCTGTACAGGTCCGCTTCGTGTTCCGGCTGCCGTGCGCCAAGGGCCGGGTCGACCGCCGTGACGGTGTGCCCCGCCTCGCGCAGCGCACCGACGACGGCTTTTCCTGATGCGAGAGAGACTTCGCGCTCTGCCGATGTACCGCCGAGAAAGACTGCAATATTCATAGGAAATCGATGTTTAGTGATCGTATTAAAAGTTAAAAAAGCTTCATGTCGACCGGATGGTTCTTCAATCCGTCGGATGATTGCACGCCGAGGTTCTCATAGATGTGCATCGTCGCCTTCGATCTGTTGAGCGTGTAGAAATGCACGCCCGCCGCCTTGTGGTCGATGAGTCCGCGAATCTGTTCGGTGGCCCAGTGGATGCCCACTTTTTCAACATACTCGTCGGTCTCCGCTCGCGAGAGCGCACGGAGCAGCTTCGCCGGGAAGCGCGCGCCGAGCGCGAGTTCGGCCATGCGCGCAAGCCCTTTGCGCGATGTGATCGGCATGATGCCCGCGATGATCGGCACGCGGATGCCCGCGATCTCGCAGCGCTCGCAGAAGTCATAAAAGTCGCGATTTTCGAAGAACAGCTGCGTACAGATGTAATC
Source organism: Bacteroidota bacterium (assembly GCA_030824175.1). Lineage (GTDB taxonomy): Bacteria > Bacteroidota > Ignavibacteria > UBA10030 > UBA8401 > CAISDA01. Next base: position 1,627 of record JAVBYH010000262.1, read on the forward strand.
CGCGCCCGCATCCACTTTCGCCTTCAGAAACTCTATCTCCTTCAACCTGTTGGGCATGTCGGGATGGCCTTCCGGAAAGCCGGCAACGCCGATGCCCATCGTCGGGAATTTTTTCCTGATGAACGCCACGAGATCGGAGGCGTACTGGAACCCGTTCTCGGGCGCCGTGAATTTTTCCTGTCCCTTCGGCGGATCGCCGCGGAGCGCGAACACATTTTCAATCCCCGCGGCCTCGTATCCGGTGAGGATGTGTTCTATCTCATCGCGCGTGGAGCCGACGCATGTGAGGTGCGCGACGATTGTGAGGTCGGTTTCACGTTTAAGACGCACGAGCAGATCGTGCGTCAATTGCCGCGTCGATCCTCCGGCTCCGTACGTGACGCTCACATAGGACGGTTTCAGCGGCGTCAGCTCCTTGATCGTGCCAATGAGCGCGGCCGACCCGTCTTCGCTTTTCGGCGGGAAAAATTCGAAGCTGAACGATGGTGAACTTTCCTGTAACACCCGTGCTATGTGCATGCCGTACTCCGTGGATTGTGAACAGTTGTTATTTCGTATACAGATCGATCATGCTGTTGATCGCCCTGCTGCAAACGGGATCGAAATCCACGAGGCTCTTCGAAAACATCCGGCAATTCACGGCCGGCCTGTAGAGTCCCTTGGACATGTATCCGGCGCCCTCGAATGCGCCGATAACGCCTGTAAGCGGGTGCCGGTCGAGAAAGTTCGTCACCGAGTCCAAGACGGTTTTGCGCTTCGCGGCATAATCGGGAGCGTTCCGCTGGAGCGTGCGCGGCACGGCCGACAGGCTGTCGTATACGCTTTTCTGCCATTCCGTCGGCAGCGAAGTCGACGCGGCAACGAGGTCCCTCCACTTCAGTTCATCTCTTGTAACAAGCGCGGCCACGTTCGGTTCCCACGGCTCGACGCCGGCCGGAAGGAAATCCGTATACGGCACATCGGACGTGTAGTACTCGTCTCCGAGTCCCCCGAAGGAATGGCCGAACTCGTGAACGAACACATAGTCGCCGTGCCAGGCGGTCTCCTTCGATTCGGCGCCCGTGAAGCACGTGGCATAGAGCTGGTAGATGCCGCCTCCGCCGTAGCGGGCGTTGTTCACGAGGATGCAGACGAAATCGTACGGTGCAACCGCGGCATACTTGCGTACCGCATCGTTGTCCATCGTCAGGGCGTACCGCGCGGAACCAAACGTATTGTACGAGACGCCGAGCGCCGTGCGGTGCCAGATCTTCTTGTCCGGTTCGTCGACGCCCGATTCGTTCGACGCAACGGACACGGCCCACACGTTGAAGTCCTTTTTCCGCGACGCGAACGGGTGCGTCGCAAACAGCTGATCGGTGTAGTGGCGCGCCTGGGCGAGGAATTTCTTCATTTCCTTCTTCGTATACCCGTCGCCGAGGATGACGATATCCACCTTTTCGTGCGGCGAGCCGTGGTGCATCACCTTCGTGACAGGCATGCCCGACAGCGGTTTCTCGCGATTGATGGCGACGTCCCCCGGATCGAGGTCCGTCGCATAGACCTTCACGAACTCCATGCGCTTGTTGCGTCTGTAGAATTCGATCTTCACTTTCCTCCGCGGCAGGGGGAACCGCACCGACTCATTGAACGACCGATACGCCCCGTGCATGGCCTCATCGGTGGTCTGCCATTCGTTGAAGATTGTGGAATAACCGCGCGAATAGATCACCCGATCCTCTTCCACATCCACGACGCGGAACTGATATTCGCCGAGGTTCAACGTATCGACGAGCCGGACGAGGCTCCCCGGCCATGCGCCTTCTGTCGAAACCGCCGAAAGGCTGAACTGCTCGCTCCCCTTCGTGCCGGTGTGAACGTAATCGAAGCGGCATGTCTCGTCCGTGAAATATTTTTCGAACCGGATCTGCGAGACGAGATGTACCGAGAGGCAGACGTGTGCGAGAACGACTGTGAAAAGAACGCGTTTCAACATAGGGATGATCCTCGGTTAAATTTAAAGCTATGAAAATACGATGACTGTACAATTGGAGCGTGTAGGGCGAAACGGCGTTTCGCCCCGATTCAACTATCGTACAATCGTTCGGCAGGGCGAAATATCATTTCGCCCTACAAATCAGCCGGTGCCGGCGCCGGTCGCGCGTTGGCGTTTGCGCACGGCGAAGACGGCGGTGGCCGCGAGGCCGCAGATGACGCCGCCGATGGCCACCGTCCATCGCACGCCGATGCCCTTAGCCACGAAACCGGCGATGAGGCTGCCGATGGGCATCATGCCCTGGAACACGAGCGAGTACAGTCCCATCACCCTTCCCCGCAGGGCGTCGGGGGCCCTGCCCTGGAGCGTGGCGTTGGCGGTGGCAAAACACGCCACGAGTCCCATGCCCACGCCGACAAGACAGAGCATCGACGCGAGAGGGTTTGTCGAGATGCCGAACCCGATGATCGACACGGAGAACACGCCGATGCCGATATAGATAAAGTACCGCGATGGGATGCGGTGCGATACCGAGGCGACCGTGATGGCGCTGATGAACGCGCCGATGCCCGTGGCCATGTAGAGCCTCCCCAATCCGACGGCGCCGATATTCAGCACCTGATCGGCGAAGATGGGAAGCAGCACCGAATATGACCATCCGAATGTCGTGACGACACCCACAAGGATCATGAGCGCGGTGAGCGATACGTCGGAACGGATGTAGGCCACGCTGTCCTTCAACGCGTCGAGCACGCTCCCCTGCGCCTCGGCCGACGGCGGCGGTTCGTGTACATTCATTCTAACGAGCGCGTAGAGCACGGCAACGAACGATACGGCGTTCAACGTGAAGCACCAACCGACGCCGATCACGCCGATCACCAGGCCGCCGATGGCGGGTCCGACAATGCGCGCCGCATTGAACGTCGCGGAGTTCAGGCCGATCGCGTTGGGGAGATCCTCCTTCCCGACGAGATCGATGATGAACGACTGGCGCGACGGTATGTCGAACGCGTTGATCACGCCGAGGGTCAATCCGAAGAACGCGACGACTGTGATGGTGACAAGATCGGTGAACACGAGCAGGCCCAGCGCAAGCGCCTGGACGAGCGCGGCGGTCTGCATGATGATGATGAGCTTGCGCTTCGACATTCTGTCGGCGAGCGCCCCCGCGAAGATCGAGAGGAACAGCGACGGAATCGACGTCAGGAACCCGATCGTCCCGAGCCAGACGGATGAATACGTGAGCTGGTAGACCAGCCACGACATGGCGATGCTCTGCATCCACGAACCGATGAGCGAGAAAATCTGGCCGAAAAAGAACAGCCGGTAATTGGCGTGGCGCATCGACCGGAACGTGGGCACCGTCGACACGCGCTGCCATACCGAATCGATCGTCTTAGGCTGAAGCGGTGTCATGGGCTGGTTTCAATCGTATGAACTCTATTCTCGTCTTTGTCGCCTTGACAATGGTGACGGTGCCGATCTCGGTCTGAACGGTCTCGCGCTCGAGGGGGATGCGCCCGAGCTTGAAGAGCAGGTATCCGGCGACAGTATCGAAGGGTCCGTCCGGCATGAAAACTCCGGCGTGGTCCATGATGTCGTCCGCATCGGCGCTGCCCGCGACGAGGAAGCTTCCGTCGGAGAGCCGCTTCACCGTCAACGCATCGTCCGTGCCGTCCTCCATGATGTCGCCGAGAACCTGCCGCAGAACATCGGTGGACGTGACGATGCCGGCGGTGCCGCCGAACTCGTCCACGACGACCGCGAGCGAGATATTTTTTTCCCTGAACGTCCGGAAAAGGTCCGAGCAGTTCCCCGTTGTCGGCACGACGATGACGGGATGGACGACCTCCGAGAGCCTGGCGGGCTGCAGGAACAAGTCGCGGCCGATGACGACCCCGACGATATTGTCCATGTTCTCCCTGTACACGAAGAGCTTCGAGTATCCGTTATGGAGCATCGCCGTGACCGCCTCGTCGACCGAAGACGACTCCTCGACGGCAACGACGTCCGTGCGCGGCACCATCACGTCCTTGATCATCACTTCGCTGAGCGCGACCGCCTTCGAGATCTGCGTGCGCTCCTCGCTGTTCATGGCGCCGCTCCTCTCGCTTTCATGGAGGATGATCGCGAAGTCTTTTTTGTCAAAAAACGACTGGATGATCGACGGCTCGGCATGGAAGATCCGGATGATCTGCTCCGACGCGGTCTTCACCGCCCAGATGATCGGAAACAGGGGCCAGTAGCACGCCTTGATGAACAGCGATCCGGGATCGACGATGAAATCGGCCATGACGCGCGAAAACGCCTTCGGCATCATTTCGCCGAAGAGCAGGATCACGATCGTCGTCGCGGCGAGGATCGCCGTATCCGACCATCCGTATTCAAGTAGCACGAGCGCGGCGAGCGAGGTCGCCGCCGTGTTGACGATGTTGTTCCCGACGAGCACCGTCGTGAAGAACTGTTCGGGCCTGTCGAAAAAGTGCAGGGCGGCCCGGGCGCCCAGACCGCGCTTGCGCGCACGCACTGTGCACTTGCTCCTGCTGGCGGTGACGAACGCGGTCTCCGAAGCGGAGAAGAGCCCGCTCGCGAACAACAACGCTATGATGGCCGCGAGTATCATGCGGTCTCGTAAAATTTCAGTTTCAGGTACACCACAATGTAGATGAATCCTCCGCTGAGATCAGCCAGCACGTCGAAGATGTCGCTGGACCGCTCGGGCACAAAATACTGGTGCACCTCGTCGGAGATACCATAGAGAAGCGTGACCCCGAGGGCAAGGAACAGGCTCATGGACGCCAGCCGCGCGTTCGGCTGCATCCTGAAGGCCCGGTGGAGCAGCGCGCACAGGATCGCATAGATGGCCATGTGAACGACTTTGTCCGTGCCCGGAATCATTGCAGGCATATCGGGAAACGATCGGGAGGAAAGAAAATAGATCAGCGCCATCCAGACGATCACGGGAAGCTGATAACGAATAAATGAAAGTACATTCATATCCAGCGCTTTCGATTGATGATGAAAAAAACCTGCGGCAGATCACGCAGTCGCGTCGCCTCCGGCCGCGGTCGGGTCGTGCATCGCACGACAACGGCGGCTTCTGTCACATTCAGGCCGTGCATGCGGCGAACGCCGACGGCAGAGCGTCGACGATGTCCGATGCGATCATTCCCTGTAC
>JAVBYH010000196.1 GCA_030824175.1 Bacteroidota bacterium
TTCCCGCGCATGAAGACGGCGGGCGCCGTCCTTGCTGCGGAGGTCTCTGACAAGGTCTTCGAAACTGTGAATCGTTTTCATGCGTTTGCTCCCTTCAGAAAATGCCGGGCGCGCATCCTCCGCCCGTGTCCGGTTCCGAACCGCACAAGGGATGCTGGACTTCCTATTCGATCTTTGTGAATCCGACAGTGACAGCGTTTGTCCGTGCTCCTTTCAGCGTCACAGTAACGGTTCCCCTCTCCGGCAGCGATTCAGCGGCCGCCGGCGTTGTTGTTTTGAATAAGTTTCGTATCGCATTGACCGGGACGACCTCATACGATGCATTGCCGTACGACAACCTGACGGGAACAACGGAGGACTCGGCCATTCGTATCCTGAAGCGTTCAGTCTGGGCGATCCATTCGACGCTCACCCGCACCGCAGGCGGCTCCGTTTTCAGCTTCACCGCCGCCGGCGGCGGCACGACCACGCGCGAGGGCGCGGGAGCCGGAACCGTTACCGCCGTGTTGACAAGGGTCGCCTGCGTCGGAGCCGCAGTCTCGCTCGACGCCGTCGTATCCGCGGTCTCTGCATGGAGCACAGTGTCCTGAACAAACGCCGCACTCGCCGGTTCCGGCAACGGCGGTGAGACGGACGCCTGTTCCACAGTGACCGGGGCGGCGATATACAAGGCCGCCGCTGCGATCAGCATCATGCACGCGAAAATTCCGGCCCCGATCGCCCATTTCGTCCCGCGCCTCATCCCCTCCGTATCCGTTCCCTTGTTTCCATCCCGCGTTTTGATGGGCTCCGCCGAGCAATATGCAAGTGCCACGCCGATGTTGTCGGCGCCGCCCGCCGCTTGCGCCGATGCGACAAGCGCTTTGACCGCTTCGCGCGTGCCGGCGGCATTGTTGACGATACCTTCGATCTCGGTGTCGTCGACATTGTCGTGAAGACCGTCTGTGCTGAAGAGCACGATGTCGTTCTGCAGCAGCTCTATGCTGTGCACCTGCGGCAACACTGCCTCGTGCATGCCGATCGTCGTACTGGCATGACGCATGGGATGGATGAGCATCTCGGCGTACGTGATCTCGCCCTTCTTGTACAACTGCCAGGCGTGGCTGTCGTCGTCGGTCGCATGGAAGATCTGCTCTCCGCGAATGATGTAACATCTGCTGGTGCCGACGTTGCCCACGTGAAGATACGTCTTGTCGTCATGCTCGTTGAACGTGATCAGTCCGAACGTGAACGTCGTGCCGACTTCCTGTGTTCCCTGCGATGCGCCGAACCGCTCGCGGATCTTCCGGTTGAGCGTCTGAAACACCTCGAGAATGAGGGCGGTATGGTCGATGACCGGCAGGCCCCGTTGCTTCGCCAGCGTCTCGTATCCGCCGTTGATGAACAGGTTCGACAAATATTCCGTCGCCATCGAACTCGCAACCACTCCGCCGTTGGGCCCTCCCATGCCGTTCGCAACGCCGAGCACGGCGAGAATATCGGGGGACATGCGCGCCGACGGACCGGCTGCAAGGCAGAAAACGCTGTCTTCGTTCAACTCCTGCTCGCGGCCGAGACGTTTCTCGGCGACAAGATCTATATACAGTTTCGACATAGCGTGCTATCTATTTTTTCGTTGTACCGCTTTCCTTGCCCGCGGCTCTGCCAAGGCATTTCAATTTAAATGTCTTCACAGTTTCGTCGGACGCCGTCACGAGCCGCCTGAGGAGCATGGGATTATAGAAGGAGAAGAAACTCCTGATCCTTTCGGCATCCCCCAGGCGGTGTGCCTTCGTGCTGATCTGCCAGACGTACGCCTCGTCGATGATGTCGATGAGCACGTTTTTCAGATATCGATCATTCACAAGATCGCCGTTCTTGAACGGATCCAGCGTGAAAAGATACTCGGGATCATCCGCCTTCACCGCCGCGTCATACCGATCGATGCCCTCGGGCTTCGCATCGGACACTGCGGAGGCCGTTCGTGCGAGGCTGTCGCGCTCATTCTTCAACGCGATGTTGGCGGCGACAAGGAACTCGTTCTCGCGGATCTTCTTCCTGAGCTCGGCCTCCGATGCCGCTGCGAGCGACCGATGGTTCTCGTTCGCCGCGCGCCCCTCCTCCAGCGCCCCGGCCTCGGACTGCCACGGAAGGGCGAAGCGCAGCGTGATACCGGCGTACGAATACTTCTCGCGCGGGAAGCCCGCGACATTCGTGATGCTCTCGGTCGTCTTCGTCACGATCCAACGGTGCTCGACCCCCGCGGACACGTACGGCGAGAGTGCGGCCGTCAGGCCGAGATCCACACCCACCGACGGAACGACCATGTAGCGCGTCGAGTTGTTCGTGTACGTCAGCTCGATCGAGGGACCCGCATAGATGCCGAACAGGGAGAGCCTGAGCAGAGGATAGTGTATCGCGAGTTCCGGCGCTGCGATCTGAACGGCATCGTCGTATGCGTATGCGATCCGGTGGGCGGAACCGATCTTCAGTCCGGGGAGAATGAGCAGATCGTCCGAGGCTTCACTCCGCGCGGAAAAAATTCGGTTGAGCATTGGCGTCTTCACTGCCGCGATGCCGAACCTTCCGCCCGCCGCATACCCGTAGTAGCCGCCGTAAATGGCCTGGCCATACCATTCGAACGAGAGCGACTGAAGGAATGGGGAGGACTCCTTCTGCTGAGCATTCACTCTCTGTGTGCCGAAAGCGCACAGGGACGATAACAGCACAACGTATGCGTGTAGTTTCCAACCCATGGTTTTCAGCCCCCGTCGATGATATGTGTTAGTATTATATTCTTATTTATACACTTTGTCAACAACCATCGGGGGGGCATGGGTGCAGCAAAAAAAAAACCCATATCCGGACGGATATGGGGCAGAAAGACGCACACAGACGAGCAACGCCGCACATAGGGTGTCAGCGCGTGAATGGAAGACTGACGTAGTAGACACCCAGCTCCGTCAGCTGACCATCAGCCGGAGCCAGGAGGTACGTGAACCTGGAATCGGGTTGTCCCCCCCTGCCGTAGAACCATGCATATCGGAAGACGTCGCTCCGCGTCTCGCAGATGTTCACCATTTCGGCCATCTGCACTTTCTGCTTCGCATACGAATTGATCTGCGCATTCCAATTCGCCATCTCGGTGATCCAGATTTTCTTCCCGTATTTCTTCAACCGGTCCAGCTGCGCCGCAAGCCCGTAGTCGTACCAATGGAATGCGAGATAGTCGATGCGCGGGAGGCGCTGGTTATTCGCCTTCTGGTACTCGGCGTAGAACGCGTCGAGCCACACGACGGGATCCGAGTAGCCGGACATCGTCCCCCAGTTCATCGCGGGACCGACGAGCGACACGGTGCGCCCCTGCGCGGCAAGGTCGTTAATGACCTGTTCGTACTTCAGCCAGTCCGCGGCCGCCTGCGCCGGACTGCGGTTCGCCTGGTCCGTGAGGTTCGGCTCGTTCATCACTAGCACATACTTCACCTCGGCGTGCGCGAGGATGAATGTCTTCACGGCGTTCATATCCGCAGCGCTTGTATTTCCTCCCCACAACATCGGAAGATACTCCATGTTGTACCGCGTGTAATAGGCCGCGGGCACACCGCTGTTCGGCGCCTTCCCCCAGTTGTACCACCAGCTCACGCCGTTCGCGAGCGCCTCCATGTCCGCTGGGGATGCGAGATCGAACGAGATCCCGCGCTTCGGACTTTTCGTGAGGAGAGCGGAGTACACATAGATGGGTATGGAAGCGGAGGTTCCCACATTGCCCGCCGCGTCCGTCGCCCTGGCCTCGATGGAGTATCCGCCGAGCACGCCCGCAGTGGGCCACGTGCATTCGTACGGTGCCGTCGCATCCGTCCCGACCTTCGCGCCGTTCACGTAAAAATCCACCGACACCACGCCCTTGTTGTCCGAGGCCGTCGCGGCGAGCGTATACGTCATGTCGGAGCTGAGTTCCGCCATGCTCGCGGGGAATGTTACGGACACCGTCGGCGGCTGCGTGTCGGTGTCTGTTGGTGTGTCCTTCGTACAGCCGGCGAGCAGCGCAAGGAAGACGATTATTGTGCAGCACACGTTGACTCTCATGGAGCATCCTGTTGTAAGTGATGAATCGTATCGCTGGTTCTTCTTCCGCTCCTTCGTGCAGTGCGGCAGTGTTTTCAATCGGCCTCATCCCATCCGGTGTCCTGCGCGGCGGCCGTGTCACGGGCGGGGGCGGGCCTCGCCCTTCCCGCCCGCTTCACCTCGCGGCTCAGCAGGAATTCGATCTGCGAATTGACGCTGCGCAGATCGTCCGCCGCCCATCGTTCGAGGGCGTCGTAGACTCCCGCATCGATGCGCAGGAGGAATTTTTTCTTCCCGCTCATCAGTACAGCGTTCCCGTGTTGATCACCGGCTGCGCCTGGCTCTCGGAGACGAGCGCGACGAGCAGGTTGTTCACCATCGTGGCCTTCTTCTCCTCGTCAAGCGTGACGATGTGCTGCTCGGCGAGCGACTTCAGGGCCTGGTCCACCATGCCCACGGCTCCTTCGACGATGAGCTTGCGCGCGGCGATGATCGCCTGCGCCTGCTGACGCCGGAGCATCGCCTGCGCGATCTCGGCCGCATACGCGAGATGGCTCAAACGCGATTCGAGCACCTGCACACCGGCGACCTCGAGCCTCGTCTGCAGCTGCACCTTCAGCGCGTCTGCGATCTCCTGCTGATTGCCGCGGAGCGACGAGCGCTCGCCGTCCTGCGCGTCGTACGGGTATTCCGTTGCAAGCGTGCGGATCGCCGTCTCGGCCTGGATGGCGACGAACTGTTCGTAGTTGTCGACGTCGAAGAGCGCGCGCGACGAATCGGTGACATGCCACACGACGACGGCCGCGATCTCGATCGGATTGCCGTGGAGATCGTTCACCTTGATCTTCTCACTGTTGAAGTTCCTGATCCGCAGCGACACCTTGTGCTTCACCGTGAACGGGTTCGCCCACCAGAAGCCCGTATCGCGCACGGTGCCGATGTATTTTCCAAAGAGCACGAGCACACGCGCCTCGTTCGGATGAACGATGAAGAGCCCGATCATCCAGAAGAACCAAACAATGAAGAGCGGAATGATCACAAGCAGCAGCGCCGGTTCTTGTGTCCGTATCGCGATGACCACGGAAAGGATGTTGATGAGAATCATGAGGAGCAATATACCGAGGGCGGGGAATCCGCCCACCTTCTTCGCTTGAAATTCCGTCACAGTGTTCATGGAAAGCATCCCTTTCAGTTGGTTGATATTGACATGATATCACTTTAATATTCCATTGTCAAGTGGAATCGGCGGCGTTGCACAACAAAAAACCCCCGCCGAAAATGGGCGGGGGCCGGTGCATCACAAACACATAAGTCATTGTAATCATACACTATCCAGTTACTTTACCATGAGCATCTTCTTCATGGACACGCTGCCTGCGGATGTGAGGCGCACGAAGTACGTGCCGGAGGACAGATTCTTTCCGTCGAATGTGGCGCGCTGGTAGCGCCCCGCCTCTGCCACCGCGTCGAACAGGACGGCGACCTGCTGTCCCATCGTGTTGTACACTGTCATCGTCGCGCGGCCCGTCTCGGCCACGGTGAAGTCGATCGACGTCGAGGGATTGAACGGGTTCGGGTAGTTCTGCGACAGTGTGAACTCCTTCGGTGCAGCACCGGCCTCGACCTCTATCTCGTTCGAGTACGTGAACGCACCGTCCCTGTCGACCTGCTTCAGGCGATACGCGAACGTGCCCGACCCGTCCGTCCTGTCGGCGAACGTGTACGAGTTCGGCGCGTTCGTCGTGCCGTGTCCGTCTACATATCCCGTCTTCATCCACTGCTTCGCGCTCCCGTCGATTGCCGCTGCGCGCTCGATCTCGAAGCCCGCGTTGTTCACTTCAGTGGCAGTCTCCCATCTCAGAAGCACCTCTTTGCGCGAAGCGGTGCCTGTGAACGACGTGAGTTCCACAGGCAGCGGCTCGCTCACCGTGGTTGTCGCCGCGATCGTCTGGTAGTCGATAGTCACGCTCACTCCGCCTGTGCCGGTGATGCTGCCCGCCGTGAAGAGCACTGTTCCGCTGCCGCCGGCAAACTGTGTCGCGGCGGCTGAGAGCGTGCCAAGCAGCGGTGAACCGAACGAGCATCCGACTGCCGGGAACGCGCCGAGTGCTGCCCCATCGATCGCTCCCCCGGAATTCCTTCCGAAGAAATCGGCCGTGAAGAGGCACCCGCCGCCTGCCGGCGTGGGATTCACAGCGGGGTTGAGCCGAAGTTGCAGCCACCGGTAGGCGTCCACTCCAACCACCGCAAATTCTTCCGGTCCGGAATTCTGTCCCCACCAATTATCGACGATGGCGCTGTTATCAGCACGCGCGTAAACGGCCGAGCCGCCCGCGTAATCGACGGCGGTGTTAATGAAGAACCGCGAGCAGGTGATGTTGGCACCCCCTGTGAAGCCGATGTAAATCGCGCCCCCCTTGCCGTTCGATGCGCTGATGGAGTTCGCCTGGTAACTGTTCCCCGTGAAGAGCGCTTCGCCGCTCAGCAGCGCAACCGCGCCGCCGCCGTTGCCGGCCGTGTTGCCCGATGTGTTGCCCACGAACGTTGAGCCAAAGATCTGCAGCCAGCCGTTGTCGGGACTGTCGAACCCGACCGCGCCGCCGCTCGTGCCCGCGGCAGAGTTCGACGTAAACGTGCACGATTCGAATGAGAGTGAGCCGCCGCCGATATTCGCGACGGCGCCACCGAACGCGCCGACTGCGAGTTGCTGGTTGCCTGTGAAT
>JAVBYH010000098.1 GCA_030824175.1 Bacteroidota bacterium
GGGTCCTCTCGCCGTACTACGGCGCGAGCGGTGCTTTTTCCCGCGCATCATACGATGTCTACCTTGTCACGCGGTTGGATGGTTTCACCGTCGCCGATGTGATCAGGCTGATCGATCGCGCCGGGGCACAGCCATCGTCAATCCCCGAAGGTGCTCGATTCGTGTTCGACCAGGCACCAGAGTGGGACACGCTCGCGGGCCGGTTGAACGAGAATATGAAAACGGCCGCGACCCGCTTGGAAAGCATGCACCAGTCCGTGACGCTGGAGACGACGGCCGCCTATCTTAAACACCAAACAAGCGTCATCGGATACGCGAGTTGGGGAAGCTCCGATCTCCATTCCCGTCTGGATGGAAGCCGCGCCCGGCAGTACAACTCGTACCTCGCCGGAGCGATCGCCGAGCTCTACACGCCGCATGGGGCCGGCAGCTTCAACGCGCCTCCCGAGAACGATCGGTCCGCCGTCGCCGACATGATCGCCGACGGCATCACGGGCGTGAAGGGATATGTGTACGAACCGTTCGCAAGTTCGATGAGCGACGCACAGATCGTATTTCCCGCATACGCAAACGGCTCTACGCTCGCCGAATCTTTCTTCGCCGCTTCGCCATACCTGTCGTGGATGGACGTCGTGATCGGCGATCCCAAATGCCGGATCACCATTGCCCCGAGGGCCCCGGGTCTCTCATCACAACCCGCCGCGACGCCCGGCGCCGAACTGGCCTACTACCCGAACCCGTTCAATCCGTCCGCCAGGATATCGTTCGCTGTGAAGGAGAGCGGCCATGCCTCGCTTACGGTCTACAACATGCTCGGGCAGGAACTCGCCGTTTTATTCGACAGTGCCGTCCAAGCGCGAGAGATGTACGCAGTGACATTCGACGCATCCTCTCTGCCCAGCGGAATCTATTTCACCGTTCTGCGGGCAGGAGCCCATCGACTCGTCCGAAAGATGGTGCTGGCAAAATAAGGACGAACCTCTTTTCATGGACGGCATACCGGCCCGCAAGACGCTGCTCCTTTTGGATGCATGCAACTCAGTAGTAGAGTTAGAGCGATTCGTTGTCGTGCGTTACCGGCTCCCTGCCGTGCTCGACTGTCTGAATAACGACCTTCACGGCGTTCTCCGTCGGCACGATCCGGGCGCCGTGTTTTTCGGCATGGACGTATACGATCTCCGCCCCCAGGAAAAATATCTGCGACGAATAATACACCCACACAAGGATGATCGCTAGCGATCCCGCGGCCCCGTACGTCGATCCGAGGCTGCTGCTCCCGATATAGAGACCGATCAGGTACTTGCCGAACACGAAAAGCACGGCCGTAACGATCGCTCCGATGCGGACGTCCTTCCACGACAGAACGACATCCGGAAGGATCTTGAAGATCATGCCGAAGAGCACACCGATGACGGCAAGCGACAAGAGCGTGTTCACGGCCTCGAGCACTTCCACCGGAATCGGCACGACCGATCCGAACGAATGCCCGACCGCCGTCAGCACAGCCGAAACCGTCAGCGAAATGAGGAGCAGGAATCCGATCGCAATGATGAGTGCGAAGGAGATCGCTCGCACGCGCAGAAAATTCCGGATCGCATTCCCCCTCGGCTTCGCCTTCACTTTCCAGATGATGTTGAGCGAATCCTGCAGCTCGTTAAAGACGGTCACCGATCCGATGAGCAGCGTGATGACGCTGATCACGGCCGCGATGATGCCCGTCCCCGTATCCGCCGAATGCTTGATCGCGATCTGGATAAGCAATGCGCTGTCCTTGCCGACGAGCGATTCGATTTCATAGTAGATGCGGCCTTCGGCGGCGTCGCTGCCGAAGATGAATCCCGCCACGGCAATGATGATGATGAGGAGTGGCGCGAGGGAAAACACGGTAAAATAGGACAGCGACGCCCCCAGTTTGGGTACGTTGTCGTCGTCGAACTTGCTGAACGCACAGAGCAGGACATCCCAATATTTTTTTATTACGGTTTCCATTGTTCTCCCCATCTTCCCGTCGTACATGGCCCCAATAATGATCCATCACACACCACCGCTTCGAGCAGTGACATTCATCCAAATGTACCGAAGCCGCGGTTAAAACACCATAGCCCAAATGCACGAGAAAGGAACTAATCCCATACGGGCATCCGTCTGCAACAATTCCCGCCGGCGTCCGTAGAAGCGTGTAATGACGTGTTGTATTTTTTTTTCATTTCACTCCTTCGAGGCCATGATGAAACCCTTCTTGCGAATCGCCGCCGCTGTTGCACTCCTCCCGCTCATGTGCCTCGTGCTCTCCGCGCGGCCCACCCACTCCGAATCGGCGCTCTGGATTAAAATCTCGGAACATGGAAAACTAAAGGCAACGATCGCGGTGACGGAGGAGATCGCCCGGCTGATGCTGGAATCGGATAATGCAAACATGCATTTTCATATGAAGGACAAGGAGCACGACCTTATCACGCGCCGGATGATCGAAAGCGTTCTCGACGGCAGCGAATCGTCCGTGACAGCCTCCGATCCGGCAAACGACACGGAGGCCGAAGTCTACATGAAGCGTCTCCACGTGCCGGGATCGAAACACGGCAGCAGCAAGCTCGTCATGGAAACATACAAGGAGGGAAAACGATCGTTCCGCATGAACCTCGGGGAATTTTCGTTCGAGACGGATGATGAGGAGACCAACACGACTGTCGAGACAAACTTCAGCTGGAAATCGGTCCTCCCCTTCCTCGCAAAGAAAGGCGGCGGCGTCTACATTCAGGATCACGACGACGATACGGAGATTTGGGTGTACGTCGAATGATCGAATGATCCACCACGCGGACGGCTGAGAACGATCGGATCTTAGCCGTCCATGATACTGCTTGACTTTTCCCGCATCCTTGCCTATCTTTTATCCGATTGCTCAGCCACAGCATCCCGATTTTCTTACAACTCTTTCTAAATTCCGATTTGATATCGGAAAATTTTACGTCGTGGGCGACAAGGAAGAACGCGCCGCAAGCATGGGAAGATGGAAAGCGGAGAAATTCGACAATGGCACGATCTTTAAATTGGGCGTCGGTATGCAGTTCTAAATAACAACGTATGCGTGATCATCGAAGAATCGCATGGAGACCATGAAAACGCATCTTCTCATGCTTGTTTTCGCAGTACATTCACTCGCGATCTGTCAATCGGTTGTCTATCCGCTGCAGGTCGGAACGCGCTGGCGCTTCCAGGGACTGCCGATGGCCTATTCAACCCCCTCCGCCCCCAGGGAAGTCATCAAGGATACGATGATGGCCAATGGCAAACGATACGCTGCCATCCTCTATGAAGGCGGGTCGGGCATTGAGTACCAACGCACGCAAAACGATTCGGTCTTCATCTATAATATTTACTCGAGGTCCGAATCGCTGCTCTACCGCTTCAACCTGAACGAAAAAGACACCGTCGTCACGATCACCGATAGGTACCCCGCGACCGATATCATCCTCGTCGATACAACCATAGTGCACATCTTCGGAACATCCCGGAGGGTGTTCAAATTTCTCATCGACACACGGCTCATGGTCGACGAGGAAAAGACGATATGGATTGCGGATGGGATCGGTGTGATCAGGATCGTTCCATCGTTCGGCGAATACACAGCGGTCCAGGGTGCGATAATCGACGGGATCACCCTTGGGTCGATACATACGTTCGCACGGTCGTATTATCCGCTGAGCGTCGGCAACAGATGGTCCAATACCGATGGTACGACGGTGAAGGTTGTCGACGATTCTCTCTTCGAGAATGGGTATCGCTACAGCGTCCTGAGCAACCGGGATTTTGCGGGCGGCAAGTATGTTCGGACAGATTCCCAGCACGTGTACTACTACGATACCTATCGCAAAAAGGACGTGCCCTTCTTCAAACTCAACGGCAGGAGCGGTGATGTGACGACGTTCGAGCAGCCGTCGTTGGGATACTCCCGCTCAACAATCGGTTCCATCGATACAGTGATCATGTTCGGCGAACAGACGCGCGTCATCCAGTATAAACTCGACGCCCTCTCTCTTCGCGAAGTTTCGTTGTCCGACAAATTCGGTCCGGTTGCCATCGCCTTGTACGCCGATCCGCCGCCGCCATGGCCCGATATCGTTCATACCGCCACAGGCTGTATCATCGACGGATGGACATACGGCGTTGTCACATCTGTGCACGCCCCGGAGCCGGCACCGGCCGGCTATTCACTGTCGCAAAATTTTCCCAATCCCTTCAATCCATCGACGCTGATCTCGTTCAGTCTGCCGTCGCGCACGCACGTATCGCTGAAAATATTCGATATCATGGGACGACAAATCGCAACGCTCTCCGAGGAGGAACTTCCCCCGGGCCCGCATTCGCGGCTGTGGAACGCCGGTAATGCATCGAGCGGCGTCTACGTCTATCGGCTTCGGGCGGGCACGTTCACGGACAGCAGGTGCATGATGTTCATTAAATAATCGTTACCACACCCCTTCAGAAGAGTCATGATTGCTCTACACAATCCTGCATGCATCGGCGGAGGCACCATGAAGTACATAACGGCATATATATTCGCAGCGACCGTTTTGCTGTGCGTCATCTCCGGATGCAAGGATGCTTCGACGGGGCCCCAGACGAGCCTGACGGAACTGCCGGTTGTGACGAAGACATCCTCGGATTATACACTTGAATCATTCGAACGCAGTTTTCCCCATTCCGAAATTCTTACGGCAATGAGCAAGGCGTATGCACATAAGTGCTCCGATGAGGTTCGTGAGGCATTGATCGATTACATGAAGAAGGAAGCGGCGGATCTCGGCGAAGACGCGTCTATGTTCGACGCCCTTCTCACGCTTTCCGGTTGCAGGGACGGCGAGGGATTGGTGCTGCCCACATACGCCGAGCGGGCACGGTTCAACGGTCAGGAGGCCTGGATCATTCAGGTCGCATGGGGGTACGACGCGGCGGATTTCGGACATTTCAAATGTTACGCCTTCGGCATTGCGAACAAGGAGCTGCTTGCAACATACGGCTGCAAATGACGGTTACGAGACGCCTTTAGCGGCGAAGAAATCCTTATACTCCCGGTCGGTTTTCAGGATATGAGACACGTACCAGATCTTGATGAAGTCGACGATCTTCCTGTGAATATTCGGATCGTTCTTTTCCAGCTTCTCGGCAAACTTGAACACGTCTTCCGTGAACGCGACATGTTCCTTCTGATGCTGCTCAAGTCTGGGATATTCATGGAGCTTCAGCAGCCGCTCTTCGGTATCGAAATGCGTCTGTGCGTATTTGACGAGGGCATTCAGCGTCGAAAAGATTTCACCCTTCGACACCACGTTGGGATCCAGATCCCACAGCTGATTGACAAGGTCAAGCAGTCCCTTATGCTGCTGGTCGAGCACCCGGACGCCAACACTGTAACTTTCTTGCCATGCCATCTGCGCCATCGTCAATATTCCTTCGTTGTTGTGGGTGCATGGAAGATACAAAAACCGGCGCGTGCCTGCAACCCGGTGAACCGGAAATAATTTTCTCACCTTCTCTTCGGGACCGTCATGAAACGATTGTTGTTCTTCTCATTTATCGCGGCGATGTGTCTTCCATTCGATGCTCACGCACAATTCCTGGAAAACCTTAAAAAGCTCCTCAAGGGCACGCCGGGGCTGACGCAGGAAGATGCCGCTAACGGGATCAAGGAAGCCCTGGTGAAGGGCACATCGAATGGCGTGAATCTGGTGTCGAAGATGGATGGATATTTCGCCAATCCCCGGATCAGGATCCCCCTCCCCGCCGAAGCGGAGGCCATGCAGACGAAACTCCGGGCGATCGGGCTCGGCAAGCAGGTTGACCGTGCGATACTCTCCATCAACCGCGCGGCCGAAGATGCGGCACAAGGCGCCCAGCCCATCTTCGTGGACGCCATAAAGAAAATGACGATCACCGACGCCATCTCGATCGTAAAAGGCGATACGAACGCGGCGACGACGTACCTGAAAAAAAACACGGACAGCTCGTTGAACCGGAAATTTCAGCCGTCAATCAAGGCGTCGCTCGAAAAAGTGAACGCGACGAAATACTGGGCCGACATCGTCACGACATACAATCGGCTGCCGCTCGTCAAAAAGATCAATCCCGACCTCACACAATACGTCACGGGCAAGGCAATCGACGGACTGTTCCTCATGATCGCCAACGAGGAATCCGCGATACGCAAGAACCCGCTTGCGCGCACGAGCGATCTGCTGAAAAAAGTCTTCGGTAAATAGACGACCGTTCCGCCCGTTCAATTCGTGCGCTGATATCTCAGCCAGATCGAATCCGCCAGCGCCATGACGCCATCCGCATATTCGGCGCTGCGGTTGTAGCGAAGAATCGCCTTCCTCCGCCCCGCCGCGTCGGGCTTGTACCTGCCCTGCACCTTCAGGAAGTTCGCGACGCTGAAGATTGCATCGGGCCATGTCTTCAGGTCCAGCCCGTTGCCGTCGGCATCGATGCCGAGGCCGATATTGTACGGCATGAACTGCACATACCCGATCGCTCCTCCCCACGATCCCCTGACACCAAGCGGATCGATCTTCATTTTCTTCGCGTTGCGCAACAGCGCTGCAAGACTGCTGACGGCGTCGAGCTTGCGCCGCGCCAGACGACGGTTCTCCCTCTGTACGACAGACGAATCGCTCAGGGGATCCCGGGCGCCCTCTGCGACAATTCTCGAGGCGGCGAGCTTCTGCGCCGCATCGAGGAAGAGTATCTGCCCCAGGTA
>JAVBYH010000399.1 GCA_030824175.1 Bacteroidota bacterium
GGCGATCCGGTCGTGTTCGAGCGGCTTGAGGATCATGACACGGGCGCCGAACGACTGGAGGAGCTTCGCCAGGGGCGCGCTGTCGGCGCCGTGCGGGGGACAGAGCACGTAGACGGCGTTCTGGAACAGCAACACGTCGGCGAATGCGACGCCGCTTCCTTCCGATCCGGCCATGGGGTGCCCGCCGATGAAGACGCCCTTCTTCCTGAACAGTTTTTTCGCGTACAGGCAGACGGCTTCCTTCGTGCTGCCGACATCCGTCACGATGGCGTGGGGCTGGACGGATGCGGCGATCTCGGGAAGCATCTCGAGAATCGTGTGGACGGGCGTGCAGATGAAGATGAGGTCGGCCGAGGCCGCAGCGTCGGACACGGACGATGTGTACACATCGGCAATGTTCCGTTCACGCGCGGCCGCAAGCGCCGTCTCGCGGGCGCAGCCGGTGATGCGTATGCCGGGGTGCTTCTGCCTCAGCGCCAGGGCGAGCGATCCGCCGATGACACCGAGGCCGATGATCGAGACAGACCGGATGGGGCGCGCTCGCCGCGGTGACGTCGTTCGTACGGGCGCGCTCATGCAATTGATCTTCCTATCACGGAGGCGATGGCGCGAAGCTGGTTCATCATCTCGCTGAACTGTTCCGGGAAGAGGCTCTGTGCGCCGTCCGACTTCGCGTGGTCCGGATCGTGGTGCACCTCGACGATGATGCCGTCGGCGCCGGCTGCGACGGCCGCGCGCGCCATGGGCATCACCTTCGTGCGTATGCCGATGCCGTGCGACGGATCGGCGATGATCGGCAGATGGCTGCGCGAGTGGATCATCGGGATGGCGCCGATGTCCATCGTGTTGCGCGTGGACGGCTCGAACGTGCGGATGCCGCGCTCGCACAGCATGACGCTCTTGTTGCCGCCCGAGAGAATGTATTCGGCGGACATGAGCCATTCCTCGAACGTGGCCGAGAGGCCGCGCTTGAGCATCACAGGCGTCTGTATCTTCCCGAGCTCGCGCAGGAACGTGTAGTTCTGCATGTTGCGGGCGCCGACCTGGATGATGTCGGCGAACTCGATGGCCGCTTCGATCTGCGAACTGTCCATCACCTCGGTAATCGTCTTCAGTCCGAATGCGTCGCCCGCGCGGCGGAGCAGCCGCAGCCCTTCCACGCCAAGTCCCTGGAATGCATACGGCGACGACCGCGGTTTGTACGCGCCGCCCCTGAGGAATGTCGCGCCGCTCTTGGCCACGAGTTCGGCGATCGTGAAGATCTGCTTCTCGCTTTCAACCGAACACGGCCCCGCCATGACGACGATGTCTTTTCCGCCCACCGTCACCCCCCCGATGTCGAACGTGCTCGGCTCCGGCCTGAAGGAGCGGCTTGCGAGCTTGTACGGTTCAGTGATCCTGTACACGCGCGCTACGCCCGGAAGCACCTCGAGCTGGCGCAGATCGAAGTCGGGCTGCACCCCGATCGCCCCGAGCACGGTCTGATTCATCCCTGTGGACCGATGCACATCGAATCCGAAATCGTTGAGAACTTTGATGATCCCTTCGATCATCGGTTCAGCGGCATTCTGTTCGACAACAACAACCATAGCATTTTTCTTTCGTAAAGTGAATTAAATTTTCGTGGTCGTCTTTTCGTACCTGTCGAGCGTGAATGTCTCGCCGAGGTACAGGCGCCGCGCCTCGGGGTCGTCGGCAAGCTGCTGCGCGGTGCCCGCTTTCAGGATCCGTCCCTCGAACAGGAGATAGGAACGGTCCGTGATCGTGAGCGTCTCGTGCACGTTGTGGTCGGTGATGAGCACGCCGATGCCGCGGGTGGCCAGGCCCTTCACGGTCTTCATGATGTCTTCGACGGCGATAGGATCGATGCCGGCGAACGGCTCGTCCAGCAGGATGAACTTCGGATCCGTCGCAAGCGCCCGCGCGATCTCCGTCCGGCGCCGTTCGCCGCCCGAGAGCACGTACCCGAGGCTCTTCTGAATGTGTCCGAGGCCGAATTCCTCGATGAGGCTGTCGCACCGCGCCGACTGTTCCTTCTTTGACAGCTTCGTCATCTGCAGCACGGAGAGGATGTTGTCCCGCACGCTCATTGTGCGGAACACAGACGGCTCCTGCGGCAGGTACCCGACGCCTGCACGGGCACGCTTGTACATCGGCAGTCGCGTGATGTTCTTGTCGTCAAGGAAAACGTCGCCGCCGGAGGGGCGGATCATGCCGACGATCATGTAGAACGTGGTCGTCTTGCCCGCGCCGTTCGGCCCGAGAAGACCAACGACCTCGCCCTGTTCCACGTGCACCGAGACATCGTTCACGACGGTGCGTTTCTTGTACCGCTTCATGAGTTTGTCGGAACGGAGTGCCGTCCTCGTTGTCTCTGTCATCAGACTCCGCTCCTTCGTGCCGTACGGTTCGTTGCGGGACGGTCCGTCCGCAGTACGAATCCGTCGAGATTGAATGCCTGGTCGTTCCGCCGGATGATCGTTTCGGGATAGTACATGCCTTCGATCCCCTTGATGATGCGTATGATGTCGGGTTTGCCCGCTTTGAACGACATCGAAATATAATCGCCGCTCGTCCTGTTCGCGCCGTTCGGATCCGGTCCGTCGTAGAGATAGTACAGGCTCACGGCGTTCTGTTCCACCACGGCGCCCGAAAGCCTGTTCTCCGCGAAGCGCAGTGTGAGCACCCTCCCGGTGAGCTGATTGTACCGCCGCGGATGGGCGCTGTCGCTCTCGGAGAGCGCAAACGCGTGCCCGCGCACGACCGCGCGCTCGAGCCTCTTGTTGTCGAGAAAGAGCGAGATGCTGTCGCCGGTAACCTGGTGGCTCTCGTACCACACGATCGGCTTCCGGTGCAGGTCGATGCGGTCCTCCTTCGTGAAGTAGCGGACGATGCCGCCGCGGGCGGCGAGCGCGCCGCGCTCCACAGTCACGGAGTCCGTTGCGATGAGCCGCTTCGTGGAATCGTCGTACGACTCCATGACGAGGCTCCGCACCAGGAGCGTGTCGATGACCCCCTTCGCGCTCGTGTCGATCTGCACCATGCTCGGATCCGCCGTCAATTTGCTGTAATGCGATTCGTCGTAGTGGTCGAGATGCCCGCCCCGCAAGACGAGGTTGTTGCCCGCGTTGACGATCGTGACGCGGGAATCGGCCACCGAGCGCCGCGCGGTTTCGAAATACGTCATCTCGTCGCACGTGATTGTCGTCGCGGAATCGATGATGCTCACGTTCCGCTGGAAGTGCGCGCGCCGTTCGTCGGTGTAATAGGTGCCCCGGTCCGCCAGGAGCGTCACATTCTTCGTCTCGAGCTTCACGCCCTGCTCGCAGTATGCCTGCTTTGTCTCGCCGTAGTAGCGCCCGTACTTCGAAGTGAGCGTGACCGTGTCGCGGATGACGCGCACGTGTCCGATGAGTTCGAACTCGTTCCGCGCAAGATACTGCACCGCGCGGTCGCACCACACGCGCACGGCGCCCTGCGAGAAGTGGACGCTGCCCGAGAGCTCCCGCATGTCCTCGCCGTTCGCCATCCGCCGTCCCACGAGGCTGTCCGCATGGTGTATCTGCACGAGCTGCAGCGCGAGGGCCGGAGGCGGACTCGCGAGCGCGCAGACCAGGATCGCGAAACCGACGGCATGTACTGTGTGTCTGCTCATGAGTGTGTTCATTTCGGCTGCGCGCTGCCGGAGACGCGGAAGATCTTGTAATCGCGGAGATTCTGGTCCGATTCGAACCCGTGTCCCTGCAGCTGCTCCTTTGGCGAGGTGATGCGGACGAACTCGTCCGAGAGGATGCGCTGACGCGCGTTGTCCCATTTCATTTTTTCCGTGCGGACGACAACGCCGCTGTCCGATCGGACGACGACGTTGCCCTCGGCCTCGAGATTGTTCGTGACCTCGTCGACCCTGCCCGA
Organism: Bacteroidota bacterium; assembly: GCA_030824175.1. Classification (GTDB taxonomy): domain Bacteria; phylum Bacteroidota; class Ignavibacteria; order UBA10030; family UBA8401; genus CAISDA01. The sequence goes on from JAVBYH010000399.1 coordinate 3,913, forward strand.
GCGCGACGTGAGCACGCTCGAATGTCTCCCGAACTCGTCGTAGAAATCGACGTGCACGTTCGAGTCGAGGAACGTCGTGCGCGAATTCTCGAACATCGCGAGGTGTCCCGTCTTCAGCACCGCCTTCACGACGCCCGAATCGGTGAACGTCACCGTCGTGTTCCAGCTTTCCTGCGTCGGCATCGATGCCGAGGAGAGGCCGCCGAGCGCCGAGGGCTTGATCTTCTCCTCGCATCCCGCACACAGCAGCAGGGCAGCCGCGGCGAGCGCGCCAAGGACTCTCCGGATGTTACGAGGCATTGTCATTCGAGAGCCCTGCGTTCACGAGGTCGTGAAGATGAAGCATGCCGACGGGTTTCCTGTCGGTGTCCACGACAACGAGCTGTGTGATTTTGAAGGATTCCATTTCCTGCAGCGCATGCGCGGCCAGTACGCCCTGCCGTATCGTCTTCGGACGCGTGAACATGATCTCTTCGGCCACGAAGCCCGAGACCTCGGTGTTCTTCTGGAGCAGGCGGCGAAGATCGCCGTCCGTGATGATGCCGCAGAGCACGCCCTCTTCGTCGACAACGCACGCCGCACCGAGGCGTTTGGATGTGATCACGAGGATCGTATCGCGGAGCGACGTCTTGCGGTGCACGATCGGAATATCGTCACCCTGCGCCATGAACTCTTCCACTTTCAGCAGGAGGCGTTTGCCGAGATTTCCCCCGGGATGGAAGCGCGCGAAGTCGTCCTTCGTAAAATGCCGCTTCTCCAGGAGCGTCACCGCGAGGGCGTCGCCCATGGCGAGCGTGACGGTTGTCGACGCCGTCGGCGTCAGGTCCATCGGGCACGCCTCCTCCTCGACCGAAATGTCCAGCACCACGTTCGATCCTTTTGCCAGCGGCGAGCCGAGAATGCCCGTCATCGAGATGACGGGAACGCCGATGCGTTTGAACAACGGCAGGAGCTGCAGCAGTTCCATCGTGTCACCGCTCTTTGATATGCACAGCACGGCGTCGTCCGCCCGGACCATGCCGAGATCGCCGTGCACGGCGTCCGACGGATGCATGAACATGGCGGGAGTACCGGTAGAGTTCATTGTCGCGACGATCTTTCGTCCGATGAGTCCGGATTTGCCCATGCCCGTGACGATGATCCTGCCCCTGCAGGCGAAGATGGTATCCACCGCCGAGGCGAACGAATCGCCGATCTTCTGTTCGAGGGCCGCGAGAGCCGCCGTTTCGATGCGAATCACGTCGCGGCCTTTTTGTATGTCTGTTGTTCCCATAGTGTCTGTGTCTGCCGCGTTCGCGTCGTGTGCCCCGCGGCGCGGGTGTGCTAAAACGCTTTCACGGTTTCGTCGATTTTTTTCACCTGGACCAGAAGCGGCTCCAGCAGGTCGAGCCGAAGCTGGCTTGCCGCATCGCTGAGGGCGCGGGCCGGATCGGGATGCGTTTCGAGGAAGAGCCCGTCGATGCCGACCGCCACACCGGCGCGCGCAATCGGGTAGATGAATTCGGGCTGGCCGCCGCTGCGGCCGGATTCGCCGCTCGGAAGCTGGACCGAATGCGTCGCATCGAGGATCACCGGATAGCCGAGCGAGCGCATCACGGCGAGCGAGCGCATGTCCACGACGAGGTTATGATAGCCGAACGAGGCGCCCCGCTCGGTCACGCAGATCGCGTCGTTGCCCGTGGAGGCCACCTTCTCGATGGGATGCTTCATATCCTCGGGTGCGAGGAACTGCCCCTTCTTGATGTTCACAATGCACCCGCTCTCGCCCGCGGCGAGCAGCAATTCCGTCTGGCGGCAGAGGAAGGCCGGAATCTGCAGCACGTCCGCAACCTGAGCCACGGCGGCGATCTCCTCGGGCGAATGCACATCCGTCAGGATCGGAACGCCGAACTGCTCCTTCACCTCGAGCAGGATCGCGAGCGCTTCGTCCATGCCGATCGAGACGAAGCCCTGCAGGCTCGTGCGGTTCGCCTTTTTGTAGGATGATTTGAAAATAAACGGCATGCCGAGCGCGCCGGTGATGGTCTTGATGCGCTCGGCGGTCCGGAGGATCATGTCGCGGTTCTCGACGACGCAGGGGCCGGCGATGATGACGAGCGGCGTGTTCCCGCCGAGCGTCACTGTGCGTATTGTGAGTTCTTTCGTCATAGTCATTACAAAATAGGAATTTTTCGCCGGAAAAGAAAGATACGGCGCGCATGTTGAATCATCGGTATTTTGTTTTTACCTTCAATAGTGCGTTTCTCAGACACTCATCATCATACACTTTTCAATCCAACCACTATGGCGAATTCCACATTCATGCAGCGTCTTCGTGCAGGCGACATCCTTGTCTGCGACGGCGCAATGGGAACCGAACTCCAGAAGCGCGGCATTCCCACCGGCGGCTGTTCCGAAGAATACAACGTCACGCATCCCGAGGTGATCCGTGCGATCTACGCCGATTATTTCAGAGCCGGCTCCGATATGATCGAGACGAACACGTTCGGCTGCAACCGGTATCGGCTTCACATGCACAGCCTCGAACACAGGATGGAGGACCTCTGCACACACGCCGTGGCGCTTGCGCGACAGGCGATGGAAATAGCCCGCGCGGACGGTCGAGACGGCGCGATGTATATCTCCGGGTCCGTCGGACCAACCGGCGCGATGCTGGAGCCGCTGGGCGATGCGGTGGAATCCGAAGTGTACGACGCGTTCGCCGAGCAGATCGACGCGCTCACGGCCGCCGGCGTCGACGTCCTGCAGGTCGAAACGATGATGGCGATCGAGGAGGCTCTCCTCGCGGTGCGCGCGGCGAAGGAAC
>JAVBYH010000197.1 GCA_030824175.1 Bacteroidota bacterium
TGTCCGATCCCGATGATCGGACACGGACGTGGGATTTTTTTTGCGTCCGGCGGGGTTGCAGATATTGGCACGTTGTGTTTTTTACCCCGGAGGTGCAACAGCTATTAGGAAAACGTCGATCTTTTTATTATCATTTATGATGCACAAAACGGGAGAGGAATCTCTTTGTGAAACAGACAACAATCATATTATTCGCACTCCTGCTGGCGATGGCCGCGGGGGCATGCAGAAAGAAGGCTCAGATGACACAAAACGGAGTGACGTGGGAAGTGATCAAAGAAGGAACCGGCGCAACGCCGCAAAAGGGCGATTCGGTCTCCGTGCATTACACGGGCTGGCTTGAAGACGGCACGAAGTTCGACAGTTCCGTGGACCGGAACGAGCCGTTCTCGTACCGCTACGGCAGAGGCCAGGTGATCCAGGGCTGGGAAGAAGCCGTTGCGACGCTGAAGGTCGGCGGCAAGGCGAAATTCACGATCCCGTCGGACCTTGCCTACGGCGAGCGCGGCGCGGGCGGCGTGATTCCCCCGAATGCGACATTGATATTCGACATCGAACTTTTGGCGATCTTAAAATAAGAACATTATGGCGAAGCCGTTCCTGATGATTTACCTCCGCCCGGGCAAATGCGATTATTGCGGATGCTGTGTGGGCGTGTGTCCCGAGGATGCGATCGAACTGATGGAATCGAAGATCTCGATTCTCGAAGACCGCTGCACCAATTGCCGGAAATGCGTCTGGGCGTGTCCGTGGGAAGTGATCGAATTTCACCGCGACGGCATTGCGGACCTGCCGAAGGAGGTCACATTATGAAAGCAGCATATGATGTGATCGTCGTCGGCGCCGGGCCGGCCGGCACCACCGCGGCGCGGTATGCGGCTGCCGGCGGAGCCTCCGTGCTGATTCTCGAGAAGGACAGGGACGTCGGTTATCCCGTGCGCTGCGGCGAAGCCGTGAGCCACGAGGGTGTCGTGCAATTCATCGAACCCGATCCGAAATGGATTGCGGCGACGGTGACGAAGTTCAGGCTTGTCGCCCCGAACGGAAAGAGCGTCGTTCCGCGTCTCGACGGCGCGGGCTACGTGCTCGAGCGGAGGCTGTTCGATTATGAACTGGCGAAGCTCGCGGCCGATGCGGGCGCCGAGATCGTCACCAAAGCGTACGTGCACGACCTCCTGCGCGACGAACGCGGCGCCGCTTGCGGTGTACGTGTGCTCATCAAGGACGTGAGCGTGGACATCCGGGCGCGCATCGTTATCGCCGCCGACGGCGTCGAATCGCGCGTCGGCAAATGGGCGGGCATCGACACGACGACGCACATTCGCGACATGGAGAGCTGCGCACAGATGACGATCGCCGGCATCGATGTGGAGCAGGATACGCTCGACTTTTATTTCGGCGATGCGGTCTCGCCCGGCGGTTATCTGTGGGTATTCCCGAAGGGGAAGAACACGGCGAACGTCGGACTCGGTTTAAGCGTTGAAGAAGCCAAGAAGAAATCGGCGATCCGATATCTCGAGGAATTCGTCGCGGCGAAATTTCCGCACGCGGCCGTGCTCACGCACATCGCGGGCGGCGTGCCGTGCGCGAAGACCGTGTCGACGCTCGTGAAGAACAACGTCATGCTCGTCGGCGATGCCGGCCACCAGGTCAATCCCGTCTCCGGAGGCGGCATCATCTCCGGCATGATCGGTGGCATGATCGCGGGCGAGGTCGCCGCCGAAGCGGTGAAGGCATCGGACCTGACGCATCTGTCTGATTACGAGAAGCGCTGGCACAAACGGCTCGGATGGCGGCACGATGTGTTTTACAATATCAAGGAAGCCATTGCCGGATTCTCGGACGAGACGCTCAACAACATCTGCGATTCGGCGCTCCAGTTGTCCGAACCGAAGCGCACGCTCGGCGGCATTTTCCGTACGGCCCTCTGGAACCAGCCGTCGATGCTCATCGACGTGGCGAAGGTGTTCGTTTCGTAATAATTCGAAAGGCGACATATGCGGCGCTTATCAGTATGGTCTGCTATCGGCGTGATCCTCGTGCTCTGCCGTACGGCGCAAGCGCAACAGCCGACGCTCGTGAACGTGCTCGATGTCGATTCGACGATCAGGCTGGACATTCGCTACGCCACTTCGAATAATTTCACGCATACGGTGCTCTATCCGGCGCCGATCGCGAAGCTCCGCGCGGCCGCGGCCGAAAGTCTTGCCGCCGTGCAGAGGGATGTCCGTTCGCAGGGACTGTGCCTGAAGGTGTACGACGCCTACCGGCCGCTCTCGATACAAAAGAAATTATGGGAGATCATGCCCAACGAAGACTTCGTGGCGAATCCGGCGAAGGGATCGCGGCATAACCGCGGCGCGGCGGTGGATCTCACACTCGTGGATTCTCTCGGTGTCGAGCTCGAGATGCCCACGCCGTATGACGATTTTACGGAGCGGGCAGCCCAGACGTTCATGGATCTTCCGGCGGCGCAGCTCGCCAACCGCGAACTGTTGAAGGCCGCAATGATGCGCCACGGATTCCTTCCCCTGCGGTCCGAATGGTGGCATTTCGATTTCAAGACCGCGGCACAATACGAGGTGCTGGACGAACCATTGGAGTAATGCCCGAGTGACCCCCACGCTCCGAAAAATACTGCTTATACGCACGGACCGGATCGGAGACGTCATGCTGTCGCTGCCGATGCTGCCATTGATCAAGCGGAAATTTCCCGAGGCATCCATCACCGTCATGGTGCAGTCGTATACGCGGGAGCTGCTGGAAGGACATTCATGCGTCGACTCGATTCTCCTGTACGACGCGCCGAAAAACGCCGCCGAGTTTGTGCGCACGGCGCGAATGCTGCGGCGGGAGCATTTCGATGCGGTGATCCTGCCGTATCCACGGTTCCGCCTGGCAATGCTCGCGTTCGCAGCCGGGATCCCGATGCGCATCGCCACGGGGTACCGCTGGTATTCGTTCCTGTTCACGACGAAAATATACGAACACCGCAAGGACGCGAAGAAGCACGAGATGGAGTACAATCTCTCGCTGCTCTCCGTACTCGGGATCGATGCGGCAACAGAGACGCCGCACTTCGAGCTGCCGGCGAATGCGGCGGCCGAGGCGTCAGTCGAAGAGTTCCTGGCCTCGAACGACATTCGATCCACGGACCGGTTCGCCGTCCTCCATCCGGGAAGCGGCGGTTCGGCGCGCGATTGGAGCGCCGCACGGTTCTCCGCACTCGGCGACCGCATCCACGCGTCGATGGGGTTGCGGGTCATCATCACGGGCGGACCGAATGAGCGCGAACTTGTGCATCGGGTCGCACGCGGCATGACCCGGTCGCCTGTGGAATGTGCCGGACGCATGTCCCTCACGGAGCTGGCCGCGCTGTTCCGAAGGGCGGCCGTGTTCGTCTCGAACTCGACGGGTCCGCTGCACATCGCCGCGGCCTCGGGCACGCCCGTCGTGGGATTCTACCCGCCCATCGTGCAATGCAGTCCGGTGCGCTGGGGACCGTGGACGGCAAAGAAAAAAATTTTCCAGCCGGAGCGGGCACGATGCCCGCTTTGCAAAGGCGGTCCCTGCACGTCCGATGTGTGCATGGATCAGATCACCGTCGACGCCGTTGAAGAAGGAATACGCGAGCTTCTCGCGGGAGAGAAACCCATATGACAATGTCCATGATCCGTTTGTTGCTGATCGCCGCCGCGTGCTGCGTCTGCCTCGGCGCCGAGGCGCAGACCTCGAAGAACACGAATGCGTTCGGGGTCGGCGAGCGGCTTGTCTTCGATGTGAATTACGGGTTCATCACGGCCGGCGAGGCGGTGATGATGATTCCCGCGTTCGAATGGGTGGACGGGAACCAGTGCTTCAAGGTGCAGTTCAACGTCAAGTCCACCCCCACGTTCTCGTTCTTTTTCGAAGTGACCGACAGGTACGAAACCTACATCGACGTGCACGGGATCTTCCCGTGGCGCTTCGAGCAGCACATCAGGGAGGGCAAGTACGTGCGGGATTTCAGCGCGATGTTCGATCAGCGCCTGCATGTGGCGAAAACAACGGAGGGGAACTTCCCGATACCGCCGAACGTCCAGGACATCCTTTCGGCGTTCTACTTCGCGCGAACGCTCGATTATTCGAAATCGCGGCCGGGCGACAAGACGATGCTGCAAAATTTCTACAAGGACAAGACGCATCCGCTCGCCGTGAAATATCTCGGCCGCCAGTCCGTCGAGGTCGAGGCGGGCACGTTCAATTGCATCATCGTCGAGCCGATGGTGCAGGATGGCGGACTGTTCAAGAGCGAGGGACGCGTCGTGCTCTGGATGACGGACGACGACAGGAAGATGCCCGTGAAGGTGAGCACGAAGGTGCTCATCGGATCCATCACCGCCGAGCTGCGCGAATATTACGGCCTCACGGGTCCGCTCACATCGAAGACCGATTGACACATGCCAGAAGAGATGCTCAATACCACCGCCCCGCTTCCACCAGGCGCCGAGCGGCGGACGACATACGCACCGGTGCCGTTCGTGCTCATCGCGCTCGTGGTCATCTTCGTCCTCTATCAGGGCGTCGGAGGAGTGACAACCTTTTTATTGTTCGGAACTCAGCTGACGCGCGAATCGATCTTCGGCATACGCACGGCGACGATGGTGTCGCAGTTCCTCTTCCTGCTCATTCCGGCGCTGCTCTTCATCCGGCTCCAGCATGGGTCCCTCGGTGCTGCCCTCCCGATGCGCATCCCGAAGGCCGCCGAGACGATCCTCGTCATTCTCTGCGTCGTCTCGATGCAGCAGGTGCTCGAGGGATACCTCTATTTTCAGGACATGATCCCGCTGCCCGAATCGGTGCGCGAGATCGTCGAGATCCTCAAGCGCACGATCGAGGACACGGTGAAACTCATCGGCGAATCGCGCTCCGTGCCCGAGCTGCTCTACGTGATGCTCGTCGTGGCGGTGACGCCCGCTATCTGTGAAGAGGTCTTCTTCCGCGGTCTCGTGCAGCAGGGACTCTCCGTCGCAACGACGCCCGTGAAGGGATTCGTTCTCACAGGGCTCATCTTCGCGTTCTATCATCTGAATCCCTTTCTGCTCGTCCCCCTTGCGGCGCTCGGGATCCTCTTCAGTTATGTGCGGTACCGGTCCAATACGATCCTCATTCCCGTCATCGCGCACTTCGTGAACAACGGGATCTCGGCCTTCGGATTTTTCTGGCAGCAGCGGAATGCGGGCGGATCGCTGCTGCTCGAAGGCGGTGAGGCGAACGTTTCCCCCGAATACGTGCTGGGCGTGATGGTCGTTTCGGCCGCTGTCTGCGCGGTCTCGTTCGTGTCGTACCGGATCGTCACCTCCACGCTCGAAGCACAGGCGGATTCACAGCACACGGAACTTTCAATATGACAACACAGCTTTCAAATCTCACGCTCCGCGTTGCGGTGGCGGTCGTCGGCATCCCCGGACTGCTTCTTGCAAGCTATGCCGGCGGGGTGTATTTCTTCGCGCTCACGGCGGCGATCGGCGTGCTGGCGCTGCGCGAGTTCTATTCCATGACGGAGGCAAAGGGCGCGTCGCCGCAGCGGGGTGTCGGCATCGCAGGTCTGCTCTGCGTCTTCCTTGCGTTCTTCCACGAACAGCTCCAGTATTTCATCCTGCCCTTCTTCATCGAGCATGGCGGGGTGTCGCTCTTGACGAAGCTGCAGCTCTTCATCACGCTCTTCTTCCTCACGCTCGTGATCGTGCTTCTGGTGGAGCTCTTCCGCAACAGGGGATCGGTGATCGCGAACGCGGGTGCGACGATCATGGGCATCGTGTATGTGGGCGTGTTCCTCGGCACGCTGCTCGGATTGCGCGAACTCTACGGCATGGAATTCCCTGTGTCTCTGGCGATGGCCCATGCGAACGGCCTCTCGCCCATGGCGGACGATGCGGTGAGGGCGACGACGTACGCATGGGGCGGATGGACGGTGATCTCGATCTTCGCGTCGCTGTGGATGTGCGACACGATGGCGTACTTCGGCGGCATGACGATGGGGAAGCACAAGCTCTTCGTGCGCGTCAGTCCGAACAAGACGTGGGAAGGCGCCGTGTGGGGATTCCTCGGCGCCGTGGCGACGATGCTCCTGATGCGGCACCTCGTGCTGCCCTACGTGGCCGTGCACCAGGCCGCCATCATCGGACTCATCATCGGCGTCTTCGGGCAGATCGGCGACCTCGTGGAGTCGGCGTTGAAGCGCGATGCCGGCATGAAGGATTCCTCCTCGCTCATACCCGGACACGGCGGCGTCCTCGACCGGTTCGACAGCTTGATATTTGTCGCACCGATTTTGTATCTTTACATAGACTTTGTGGTGTTATCGTAACTTAATGCGGCGGTGGAATGAAAACGAAGAAGCAGAAGATCCATATTGTGACGTTGGGATGTGCGAAGAACACCGTCGATTCGGAAGTGTTGGAAGGGCAGCTGCGCGGCAACCATTTTGAAATGACACGTGAGGCGGCGAAGGCCGACATCGCCGTCATCAATACATGCGGATTCATCGGCGACGCGAAGAAGCAGTCGATCGACACGATCCTTGAAGCGGTCGAGCTGAAGAAGAAGAAGAAGCTCGACAAGGTCTATGTGATGGGCTGCCTCTCGGAGCGCTACCATGCCGAGCTGGCGAAGGAGATCCCCGAGGTCGACAAGTTCTTCGGGTCGAACGAGCTCACGAACATCCTGAACAC
>JAVBYH010000194.1 GCA_030824175.1 Bacteroidota bacterium
CGCAAAAATGGGAGCGCTCCAGGCCGTCTATTGTCCGATCGCCTCCTCGTCGGAGATCGGTGCGGTGAGTTCGCAGCTCCGTCTGTTCGACAGCCGGCTCGCCGTGCTCGGATCCGATGAGTGGAACGACGACGAAGAACTGGACCGGAACAGGAACAGCGCCGACGGCGTCATCTTCTCCTCGGACAGGTGGGACGAGGAGGGAACACACGGCATCTCGGGCCTCTCGTTCGAGAGCTTCGGGTACGATGCCGCCTCTCTCGTGTTCCGATGCATCGCCGATACGGGGGCGACGCGCGCGGGGCTCCGGCACACGCTCTCCGGCGTCCGCGTCTACGACGGCGTCCATTCCCGCATCTCGTTCGTCGAACGCAGGGTGAACGTCTTCCTTCACATCCTGCAGTACAAGGGCGGCTTCGTCAGGAAAATTGCTGAAATGGAATACCAAAAGTAAGGGCGGACACCGGCCCGCCGCACGATCGATTCATCCGCTCACATCTCGGGGGAGGGTGCCATGAATGACAAGGTTCACGAACCGGCCGCATACCATTCGAAGATCAAGGACTGGCCGGCCCAGGAACGGCCGAGGGAAAAAATGATGCAGCAGGGGGCGCTCGCTCTTTCTGATGCGGAGCTCCTTGCCATCATCATCAACGCCGGAAGGGGACAAGTCACGGCGGTGGATATCGCACGGACGTTGCTGAAGGAACACCGCACGTTGAAGCGGATCGCAGAACTCACGATCGCCGACCTCGAGAGCGTCCATGGCATCGGACCCGCCCATGCCGTGGGTATCGCCGCGGTGTTCGAACTGGCCCGGCGCATCAACGTCGCAAAGATCGATACGGTCCCGGCGTTCACATCGCCCGAGGACGTGATGAACAGATATAAGCCGATGCTGCGCGACATGAAGCAGGAGGTCTTCATGGTCGTCAGCCTCAACAGCAGCAACCGGCTCCTGTCGGAACGCGAGATCACAAAGGGCATCCTCAATTCGTCCCTCACACACCCGCGCGAGGTCTTCCGTACCGCCATCGTCGAGAATGCCGCCTCGGTCATCCTCATTCACAACCATCCCAGCGGAAATTGCGAACCGAGCGAGGAGGATGTGCGCATAACCCGCCAGATTGTCGAAGCCGGCCATATTATCGGCATCCCCGTGCACGATCATGTCATTATCACGCCGGATAAATGCACGAGTTTCGCCGAACGCGGATTGCTCTAGGCCAAGTCATTGATTCAATTGATGGAATGCGCTTTTCGTATTAAAACACTTTAATTATATTTCGCTTGACATCATATTAACTTTTCACTACAATACAGGTGTAGCAAGAAGTCCACTACAACCACAAAACCGTACAAAGGAATGACTATGGACAAATATCGAAATGCATTATTTACCTTCTTGCTTGCTGGCGTAGCGCTGGGCTTTGCATCATGCTCAAGCGGACCGAGCGAAGAAGAGTTGGCGCAGTTGGACGCGCTGAAAGCCGAAGTCGCGTCGCTTCAAAAAGAAGTCGCGTCGAAACAGACAATGAAAGCCGATCTGCAAAAACAAATTGCCGACAAAGAAGCCATCGCTGCCTCCCAGCTCGCCGAGCTGAAAGAAGCGGAAGATCTTCTGAAGTAACACTCAATCTATAATTCAAAGGAGCATACTATGATTGTCAGAAAAATCTCGTTGGTTATGTTACTTCTTGTCGCGAGTGTGCTGGTCGGTTCGGCGCAGGATAAAATGACGAAAGAGGAGTGGCAGAACCAAATCACACAGAACACCAAGTTGCGCGACGATCTCAAGACGCAGCTGGTCGGATTGAACAAAGAAATCGATGAGCTCAACGCAAAGAACACGGCCCTCGACGCAACAGTGAAGGCCAATGCCGACAAGCTCAACGGTATTACCGGCGCGTTCGCCGCTTCGGTCGCCGAACTCAACGCGAAGATCGATGCATTGACAAACCTTTCCGACGCGGATCTGTATGCCCGCAAGGGAGAGATCGATGAACTTCAGAAGGCAAAAGATGAACTCTTGAAACAAAAGATTTCAGGCATGAAACGCTTCGCGGCAGGTCTCGCCGATATGCAGTCGAAGATCGACGCATTGAAGGCGCGCACGATCGACAAGGATAAGTTCTATACTGTCGGTACATGGGCGAAGGACCGCGACTGCCTGTGGAACATCGCGAAGAAAAAAGACATTTATGACAATCCGTTTGCATGGCCGAAAATCTGGCAGGGCAATCGCGATCAGATCAAGGATCCGGATATCATCAAAAAGGGACAGAAGCTGAAGATCCCCGCAGATCCGACCCTGACAGACGCGGAAAAGAAAGCCACGCGCTCGTATTGGAACAAAAAGCATTAATCGGTACCGCACAACATTGAGCACTCTTTATTCAACACAGGAGTCCTTCACCCGCCTTGCGCGGTGGAAGGACTCCTGCGTTTTAAACACAGGGGTCTGTGAGAAGGAGATGGTCTTACGATAGAGAAGAAAATGCGCATCGAAGGAGTGGACACGTTCTCCCTCCTTGGCTTCAACGACAATCATTTGCAGATGATCGAGGACCGCTACGACGACGCCACGATCATCGTGCGGGGCGACACCGTCACGCTCAAAGGCCAGCCGGCGGACATCGCGCAGCTGGAGAGGATCTTCAAGGAGCTCACGTACCTCCTGGGCAAGAACGGCACGCTCACATCGAACGATGTCGGCACGGTGATCGATCTCGTGTACGATCTCAATCCCAACCTCCGTCGCGACGCGCTCGCGGACACGGAGTCGGCGGGCGTGGTGCTCTTTACGAAGAATTCGATCGTCAAGGCGAAGACGCCGACGCAGAAGCTCTACGTCGATCGGATACAGCGGAACGATATCGTCTTCGCGATCGGTCCCGCCGGCACGGGGAAGACATATCTGGCCGTGGCCATGGCGGTCGCGGCGCTGAAGAACCGCCAGGTGAACAAGATCGTGCTGGCGCGGCCGGCTGTGGAAGCGGGCGAGAGCCTCGGGTTCCTCCCCGGCGACATGAAGGAAAAAGTGGATCCGTACCTGCGCCCGCTCTACGACGCGCTCGACGACATGCTGCCGTCGGAGAAGCTCAAGAATTACATGGAGCGCCGCGTCATCGAGATCGTTCCGCTCGCCTACATGCGCGGCCGCACGCTCAACAATGCGTTTGTCATCCTGGACGAGGCCCAGAATGCCACCGCGATGCAGATGAAAATGTTTCTCACCCGGCTCGGCGTGAATTCGAAGGCCATCGTCACCGGGGATGTGACGCAGATCGACCTTCCGCTGAAGATCTCCTCCGGCCTCGTCCAGATACAGGACGTGCTGCGCGACATTCAGGGAATCGACTTCGTCTACTTCGACAGGAACGACGTGGTGCGCCACCGGCTCGTGAAGGAGATCATCGATGCCTACGACGCGTTCAACGCGAAGAGCGGCTCGAACAACAATCACGGCGAATCGCACCACCAGCGGTAGCTGCTTGTTGTAGGGCGAAATGATATTTCGCCCTGTCGAACGACAGTACGATGGTTGAACCGGGGCGAAACGCCGTTTCGCCCTACACTTGCGCCTCATCGCTCCAGCGTCTTCGCCTCGTTCCACAGGATGTCCATCTCCTCGAGCGAGACGGCGTGGATGTCCTTGCCCGCCTTCTTCAACTCCGCCTCGATATGCCTGAAGCGTCGCACGAATTTGTTCGTCGTGCCGCGCAGCGCATCCTCCGGCTGAATGTGAAGGAACCGCGCGTAGTTCACGAGGGAGAAGAGCAGGTCGCCGAACTCGTCCTCCATTTTTTTCGGATCCTTGCCCTCTGCCGCCTCGCGGAATTCGGTGAGCTCCTCCTCGACTTTTTTCCAGACGTCGTCCTTCGCCTTCCAGTCGAATCCGATCTGCGCCGCCTTCTCCTGCAGGCGCGTCGCGCGCTGGAGCGAGGGGAGGTGCTGCGGTACGCCGTCGATGATCGACTCCCTGCCCTCGGTAAGCTTCACCTTCTCCCATTGCGATTTCTGCTCGGCGCTCGTGCCGATCACCGCGTCGCCGAACACGTGAGGGTGGCGGCGCACAAGCTTCTCGGAGACTTCACGGAGCACATCGTTCAGTACGAATTCACGTTCCTCCTCGGCAATCACGGCCTGGAGCACGACGTGGAGCAGGATGTCGCCGAGCTCCTTCGAGAATTCCTTCATGTCGTTTTTCTCGATGGACTCGATCACCTCGTACGCCTCCTCGAGGAAGCTGTGCCGCAGCGACGCATGTGTCTGCTCGCGGTCCCACGGACATTTCAGACGAACTTCTTTCACAATGTCAACAAATTTATCGAACTCTGCGCTCACGGCGGCGTCCTTTCAATGGCATCTTTGATCCCGGTTATTTATATTCCCTATGGAAACGGCACAACACCTGAAGCATTCACAATAGGAGACTTCTTCAGATGCTTAAGATATGAAAAAAAGCCGTGCGTATCCACAGGATGATTGTTCAGCGAAGGAGGCTTGGTATGTATGTAGAATTGCTTGCGCGATCTGAACGCTGCATCGAACAGCAGCACAACCACGAACTGACGGTCTCGGCGTTGTGGGAGAAGGTGAAGGCGATAGCCGCGAAGGACCATTTCGTCCTGCCCGACACGATGAGCGACTTCGAATGCCTCCTCGAAGGTGACAAGCGGTTCCGGCTGAGCGAAATGAAATCGGATGACGGGGACGTTGTCATGCGCGAGCCGGACGAGGATGATATGTTTCTCGACGTCGACGAGGTCGAGGGGCTCGGCTTTGATCATGAACAAAAAGTGACGCTCGCGAAATTCTACAGGGACGATGACGGAGACGACGAAGACGGCGACGCGTTCGCGCCCCGGCCTTTCGAGAGAGATGATGACAGTCTCGAAGTCCCCGGTGTGCCGAAGAAAAAGAGCGGAACCGCTGCCGCAGCAACGGTAAAGAAGACCCGGGCGGCGGGCGAGAAGAAGACTGTCGGCAAAAAAACTATTACGAAACGGAAGTAACACGTGGCGTCACCCAATAACGGTACGAAAATCTGGACGGTGCTCGAACTGATCACGTGGAGCACCGCGCATCTGCAGGAAAAACAGATTGACGAAGCCAGGCTTACTGTCGAACTCCTCCTGGCGCACGCGCTGAAGATGAAGCGCATACAGCTCTACATGAATTTCGACAAGCCGTTGACGGCAGAAGAGCTGGCATCATATAAGGTCCTGTTGAAGCGCCGGCTCAACCGGGAGCCGGTGCAGTACATCATCGGCGAAACGGAATTCATGGGCCTCCCGTTCATCGTCGACGCCCGCGTGCTCATCCCCCGGCCTGAAACGGAGAGGCTCGTTGAAGAAGCCGTGCGCTGCTGCAAGGTCCTCGCCGTGGGCGACGGCGCATCCCTTTCGTTGCTCGACGTCGGCACGGGCAGCGGCTGCATCGCGGTGAGCTGCGCAAAACTCATTCCGGGATCCGCCGTGTTCGCAATGGACACGAGCGCTGAAGCTCTCGTCGTCGCACGGCTGAATGCCGAACGCAACGGCGTGCAGGTCAGCTTCATCGAGTCCGATATATTTTCCCCCGCGCCGCTTGCGCCGCCGCGGCGCTTCGATGCGATCATCTCAAATCCGCCCTACATCTCCTCCGATGTGTATGCGACACTCCAGCCCGAGATCACACAATTCGAACCGCGGTCGGCCGAGACAGACGGCGGAGACGGTCTCAGCTTTTACCGGCGCCTCGCCGTCTTTGGAACATCGGCGCTTGCTCCCGGCGGATTCCTCGCCGTCGAACACGCGTACGATCAGCAGCATGACGTCATGGCGATCTTTTCGGCGGCGGGGTGGCGTTCCCTTGTTCCGGTGCAAGACTACGCCGGGAATCCCCGATGTGTCATAGCGCGGGACGCGCAATGAAGGCCGTCATTCAGCGCGTTTCACGCGCCCAGCTCTCGATCGACGGCACGGTCCGCAGCCGCATCGGCCCGGGCCTCGTGATCCTGCTCGGGGTGAAGACCGGAGACACCGAGAAGGACGCCGACTACCTCGCCGAAAAATGCGCCGCGATGCGCATCTTCGAGGACGCGCAGGAAAAAATGAACCTCTCCGTGCTCGATACAGGCGGATCGATGCTCGTCGTCTCGCAGTTTACGCTCTACGGCGACGCGCGCAAGGGCAACCGGCCCAGTTTCATCGAGGCTGCGGTCCCGTCGCTTGCCGAGCCGCTCTACGAGCGATTCGTCGGTCGGGCACGAGCGCTGCTCGGCGCGGAGCGCGTCCACACGGGTGTCTTCCGGGCGACGATGGACGTGGAACTCGTCAACAGCGGTCCCGTCACGATCACGATCGAAAGCAAACAGTAGCGTCATGGCACTCTATCTGATCTTTTGGGACGGTGTCGGATACGGAAGAAAGGACGCCGCGGTGAATCCCTTTTTCGCCGCGCATCTTCCTTCACTGCAGGCGCTGTGCGGCGATGCGTTGTTTTCGCTCGGCAGACGCCGCGCGGCCACCAGGCTCGCGTCGGTGACCCCAGTGAATGCGACGCTCGGCATCCCCGGCCTCCCGCAAAGCGGCACCGGACAGACGGCCCTCTTCACCGGTGTGAATGCGCCGAGAATCGTCGGCAGCCAC
>JAVBYH010000193.1 GCA_030824175.1 Bacteroidota bacterium
GCGGCACGCTCGAACTCAGGGGGTGCTACGACATCAACATCGAGGCAAACCTCGCGGCTGCCGCCGAAACCGGCGCCCGCGCCGCATCCACGTTCGAGGATCTCATCAGCGATCCGGCGATCGAAGCCGTCGCACTCGTCACGCCGAACCATCTTCACGTCGACCAGATCAGGCAAACGCTTGCCCTCGGCAAACACGTCTTCGTCGAAAAGCCGGTCACAAACACACTCGCCGAGGCCAGGGAGATCAGGGCGATCCTCGCGGGAATCCCGCAGGTGCTCATGGTCGGACACAATACGCGGCGCAGGAATGTGTTCCGCGCGGCCAAGCGCATCATCGACGAGGGAAAGCTGGGAACGATCGCGGCCGTCGAGGCGAACCTCTCCCGGTCGATCGGACTGTCCCAGGAAATGCCGGCGTGGAAGGCGGATCCGACGAAATGCCCACTGCTGCCGATGACGCAGCTCGGCATCCATTTTGTCGATGTCGTCCGTTATTTGTTCTCACCCGTGCAGACGGTGTACTGCGCCGCATCCACAATGGCGATGAAGGGCGAAGTGCTCGATATCACCTCCTCCATCCTCACCACGCACGAAGGGTTTCCGATCTCGCTCACGTCGTATTACATCACACCCGATACCTTCTTCTTCCGCATCTATGGGACGAAGGGAATGCTACAGTGCAATGCGTTGACCTATGAGCTCACCTCGCTTGTCGATGGAACGCAGAAGGTCACGGAGACAGGCAGTTTTCCGGATGAAGGCGCTGAAAGTTACATTCTGCAAATGAGGGAATTCGGCGAATGCATCCGTTCCGGCTCGAAACCCGAGACGGGGATCGACGAAGGCCTCCATGCGCTTGCTGTGATCGAAGCGATGATGACGTCCGTGAACACGCGCGCCGCAGTAGAATTGACGTATTAAATAAAACATCATATGAAAATTGTCATTACGATCGTCACCTGTGTCGTATGGTTCGGTCAGAGCGCCCTGTCCCAGGCGGCAATACCCGCCCTGCAATCGTCGGGACTGAAAGTGTTCGCTGCCGTGCTCTCGGGCCAGGTTAACAACAGCGTGGGATTGAAGAGGACCGTCGGCGCACACGTCCGCGCCGAGGGCGATACGGCATGGACGGTGGTGCCGAATTCGAACACGTTGTCCTTCGGTGTCGGGTTCTCGCAATTGAACGGCAGCCGGCGGTATTACGTCTGCGGCGGAAACGGACTGTTCCGCACGGAGAACGACGGCGCGTCGTGGCGCATGCTCACCAACTGGACGACGATGGAGGTGCTTGCCGTCGCCGTCGATCCGGTGAATCCCATGATCATCTACATCTCCACGCCCTGGGGTGTGTTCCGCTCGATCGACGACGGTGCGACCTGGCATGAGTCGATACGCGGCATGAAGAAATGGTACGTCCAGCACGTGGTGATCGACAACACCAATCCGATGCATCTCTACGCCGCGGCGGAAGACGACGTCTACCGTTCCAGAAATCGCGGCGACTGGTGGACGCCGCTGCGCGTCGGAGTGAAAGAAGTGCGCACCGTCATGCAGCATCCCCGGAAGGTCCTGGCGCTCTTTGTCGGCTGCGAAGACGAGGGAATCCGCACGACGACAGACGGCGGGAAGACGTGGACCACCGCCGCGGGAACGCAGGGACATACATTCCTGACGTTCGCGGCATCGAAGGACGGGAAACAGTTGTATGCCGCCGGTTGGAAGACGGGCGTGTGGGCAAGTTCGGATGACGGTCGCACATGGATGCGGATCTCGGACGCGTTGCACATCGAAGAAGCATACTCGCTGTGCGTGCATCCGTCCGATCCGGCGCATGTGTACCTCGGCAGCCGCGGCGACGGACTGCTCGAATCGCTCGATGGGGGGATCACGTGGAAAAAGACCGCCCTCGACGGTTCGCAGGTAACGCACGTCGCCATTTATCCGTAAATAAATTCGTTTCGTTGATGCTTCATGTAGGGCGAGATTCATCTCGCCCATAACCCCGGAGGGGATTTCTCAATTATGAATCGACAATTTCGCACTCTCGCGGCCCTCGCTGCCGCACTCCTTGTCTCCGTGACCGGCACTGTTGCGCAGGAATCGACAGTCTACGCCACCACGATCAAATCCGGCCTCTTCATCGTCGGCTCGCAGACGCCGAAGGCGGGCGTTTTCTTCCAGCATCCCTCGGCCGACACGGTTTGGCAGCACACGGGACCCACGCACACGCGCGGATTCTCGGTGGACGTGAACCGGGCGACAAACGGAAAGATCAAATACCTCGCCGCCGGCAACGGTGTGCACCGGATCGATGAGACCGCCGGCACCTGGCGCACGGTAACGGACTGGCGTATCACTGAAGTGCTCGATGTGACGAGCGCGCCGTCCGATGCGAACACGGTCTACCTCGCGTGCGCTTACGGCGTCTGGCGCTCGAAGGATGGGGGCACCACATGGGCCGAGTCCGGCAAGCCCGGCATGACGCCCGGATACACATCCAAGATCATTATCGACAATGCGAATGAGAACCGCCTCTACTGCGCCTCCCATGAGGGCGCGTACAGGAGCGACGACGGCGCGGCGACGTGGAAAAAAATCGACGGGCTCACAATGCACGGCATCCTGACGATCACGCAGCATCCGAAGGATCCGAAGATCCTCGCCGTCGGCACCGAAGACAACGGCATCTATCTTTCCAACGATGCCGGGGCGACATGGAAAAAACTGGAGTCGGGTGTCGACCATTCGACATTCTATGCGATCGCTTTCGATCCTCAGCAGCCCGAGACAATGTATGCGAGCGGATACGTGACGGGCGTATACAAATCGGTCAACGGCGGCGGCTCGTGGCGCCGCATGAACGACGGCCTGACCGACCTGACGATCCATGCCATCGCAGTGGATCCGCGGGTCAGCGACCGGGTGTACGCGGGTACGTTTTCGGCGGGTGTCTACCGCTCGGACGACGGCGGCAGCCATTGGCGTTATGCGGGCCTTCCGGGCGCGCAGGTGTGGGACGTTAAAATAGTAAAATAACGGCAGCCAATTACATTCATTTTGAATTAAATACACCGACTTATGAAACAGTCTTCATTATTCCTCACCATAGCATGCATGCTCCTGCTTGCATCACTCATACACACGCCGGCCTCCGCACAAACATCCGATGAGTACGAGAAGGCGTATCTGGCTCGCGCCCAACGGCTGAACAGTTATCTGGACACGGCAGCGAATCCGGGCATCTACGGCGCCGCCTATCGGTATGCGATGAAGAAGGATCTCCGCAAGGCCGACAGCCTGTTCCTGAACTGCGACCAAATCATGAATCCGAAGGGCGACATGTTCTGGATGTTCCCCGTGATCGGTACGTATCTCAACGGCAAGGACCTGATGTCCGCCGACGTGAAGGCGGCCGTGCGCAACACGTGGAAAACGTACGCGCCGTATCGCGGCGACACGGAGAACCACTGGGCGATGTACTACGCCTCGCTCTACCTTGCCGCCGAGCAGTGGCCGGATCTTCCGGGATCCGAATGGTTCAACGGAAAGACATCGGACGAGAATCGGATCGAGGCGAAGGAATACCTCATCCACTGGACGAAGGTTACGACAACGATAGGCCAGGGCGAATTCGACTCCCCCGATTACTTTCCCGAATATGCGATCTCGATGTCGCTGCTGGCGCAGTTCGCGAAGGATCCCGACATGAGGAAGCGCGGAGAGATGATGCTGGATTATATCTATCTCGACGCCGCGGTGGATCATCTCGCCGGCATGTACGTCGGCGGCTACAGCCGCATCTACCAGCCTGCAGTGTTTAAGCCGTTCCTCTCCGGCTTCACCGGATTCGCATGGCTCTATTTCGGCACGGGCGATCCGTACACGGGCGGCTGGGCCGTCCTCTCGTCCCTCTCACCGTACCGGCTACCGAAGATCATTTACGACATCGCGAACGACCGCTCGAAGCCGTTCGTGAACAAGGAGCGCAAGCGCGTCCGCAACGTGATCCGCTACGGCACGGAAAAGAATCCGCCCGTGAACAAGATCTCCTATATCACGAAAGATTACGGCATCGGCTCGCTCGACGGCGGCCTCCAGCAGCCGATACAGATACACACGTGGAGCGTCCGCTACACGTTCGGCAAACCGTACTCGACGATCTTCGGGCTTCACCCGTACTGGTCGGGAAAAGAGCTTGCCATGTTCTTCCCCGAGGAACAAAAGACGATGATCGCCGATGTGACAGGCTCGAAGACCACATACAACAGCGAGGACAAGTGGACGGGCGGCTCGCCGTTCGAACGCACGTTCCAGCACAAGAACTCGCTCATCGTGCTCTACGACATCGAGCCCGGTACGACGACGGAACACATCGACGGATTCTTCCCGAAAAATCTAGAGCTGCGCCTCATCGATCCCACAGGCTGGATCATGTGCAAGGCCGGCGACACGTACGTGGGCTGGTACGCGCTGCAGCCGGGTGAGTGGTCGCAGAAAAAAGAGGACGAGGATAACTACCGCTTCCGCAGCCACAAGCTGCAGAACGGCTACGTGATCGAGGTCCGTTCGAAGGATGAGGCCGGCTCATTCGAAAAATTCTGCGAGCAGCTCCGCGCGCACATTCCTTCATCAACGTTGGTGCCGGGCAAGGTCTCCGTGGCATACCGCACGCTCGGGAACGACAAGATGTTCTTCGGATTCCCCGGCACGCGCACGCTCAACGGCAAGACGGTCGACCTTACGAAACAGAAATTGTTCGACAGTCCATTCGCGCAGGCCGATGTTGGCAGCGAAGCGCTGACGATCACCTACAAAGGCCAGAAGCGCATGCTCGACTTCAAAAAACTTACCGTCACAGACAAGTAGCACCAGCACGTTATCATACTGAAAATTTTCTGTCATTCTGAGCGAAACGAAGAATCTCAATGCGTCCTACATATCACCTTATTTCACACTCGCACTGGGACCGGGAATGGTACCGGTCCTTCGAATATTTCCGCTCGATGCTTGTGCGCATGGTCGACGATCTGCTCGATCTGCTCGCGCGCGATCCGGAATACCGCTGCTTCACGCTCGACGGGCAGACGTCCGTGACGGAAGATTATCTCGCCGTCCGCCCCGAACGCGAGGAGGAACTGCGCCGCTACGTGAAGGAGGGACGGCTCTTCATCGGACCGTGGTATGTGCTGCCGGACGAGTTCCTCGTGAGCGGCGAATCGACAGTGCGCAATCTCATGCTGGGCCGCCGCATCGCCCACCGCTTCGGCGCCGAGATGAAGGTCGGCTACATTCCCGATTCGTTCGGCCACATCGCCTCCATGCCGATGATCCTCAAGGGCTTCGACATCGACAACGTGCTGCTCTACCGCGGATTCGGCGGGGAGCCGGGACAGGACACGTCGGAATACTGGTGGCACGCGCCCGACGGCACGCAGGCGCTCATGATCCATCTCTATAAAGACGGCTACAGCGGCGGCTACTTCCACGATTCGACGAACGAGGAGATGCTCCACCGGTTCGCCGTCGTGAAGAAGCAGCTCGACGCGCGCGCGACGACGTCGCACCGCCTGCTCCTGAACGGCGGGGACCATCATTGGCCGGACGAGAAACTGCCCGGCCAGATCAAACTGCTCGCAAAGGAGTTTGAGGGGAATTTCAAGCACAGCAACCTCCCCGCATACGTGGCGGCCGTGAAGGCCGAGGCATCGGGGAAGGCGCCGGATCTCAGGGGCGAGCTCAGGTTCGGCTACAGGTATGCATTCGTCGTCATCGGCGGCGTGTATTCGAGCCGTATGTATCTGAAGCAGGAAAATTGGAAGTGCGAGACGCTCATGGAGCGCTACGTCGAACCGCTGAACGCAATCGCGGTCTCGACAGGCGCGAGGTCGTCCCTGCCCCTCATACGGCAGGCCTGGAAGACGCTCCTCTTGAACCATCCCCACGATTCGATCTGCGGATGTTCGATCGATCTCGTGCACAAGGAAATGGAAACGCGCTTCGCGGCCGTGCACGAGATCGGACGCGCGGTGATGGACGAATGCTTCAACAGGATTCTGCCGGCCGACAACAGCGTCTCGCACGACGACACGCACCTGTTCTTCTTCAATCCGTCGCCGTTCACCCGGTCGGACATTGCCGAGGCGGAACTGCGGTTCTACCTGCAGGACATCGTTGTCGGTCTGAATCCCGATGTCACCGTTGCGCCGAAGCTGCCGCCGGTGAAGGGATTCGCACTCGTCGACGCGAAGGGGAACGAGGTACCGTTCCAGATCATCGCGCGCTCCGAAGGATACGACATCACGTACAGCACGCACAACTATCCGAAGCAGACGTATGCCGACATCTTCTCGATCCTCGTGGATGGGGCGGATGTGCCGTCTGTGGGCATGAAGGGACTGAAGGTCGTGCGGCGGAAGACGTTTGCCGATACGGCCAAGGCCGCACCGCGCGTCACCGTCACGAAGAACACGATCGAGAACGAGGCGCTTCGCGTCGAGATCAGCGCGCGCGGCGAGGTCACGGTAATCGACAAAAAGACGAAGGCGCGCTATACGAAGCTTGGTGTGTTCGAAGACGGCGGCGACGTCGGTGACGAATATAATTATTCGTATCCGCACAAGGACCGCATC
>JAVBYH010000246.1 GCA_030824175.1 Bacteroidota bacterium
GCCGGTGATGATCGTGTCGGTAGCCGACAACGGTGCGGGCATCCCGGAGGAGGAGCAGGGCCTCCTGTTCGACAAATACAGGCAGGTGAAGAACGATAAGTTCCGCACGGAGAAGGGGACGGGCCTCGGCCTGGCGATCTGCAAGAAGATCATCGAGGCTCACGACGGCGTCATCTGGATCGACAGTGCGGTGGATGTGGGCACAACGATCTATTTCGCCCTGCCGATGAAAGACGGGGATTAACAGACAAGCGGAAGAGGATCATGGTTTCATTTATCGTACACGGCGGGGCCTGGGATATACCGGACGAATTGGTGGAAGCACACCGCAACGGTGTTGCGAGCGCCCTGCGCATTGGCTGGGAAATCGTTGCACACGGCGGCAGCGCCGTCGATGCGGTCGAGAAGGCGATCAACTATCTCGAGGACGATCCGACGTTCGATGCAGGCCGCGGATCGATGGTGAATGCGGCGGGAGAGATCGAGCTCGACGCGAGCATCATGAACGGGACGACGTTCCGGTGCGGGGCCGTGGCGGCGGTGCAGAACATCCGCTACCCGATCTCGCTCGCGAGGCTGGTGATGGACAGGAGCGAACATGTGCTGCTGGCGGGGAAGGGCGCCGTCCAGTTCGGCGCGGAGAACGGCGTGCAGCAATGTTCGAGCGATGATCTCCTTGTCGGCAGGGAGCTCGAGCGGTGGAAGGAGCTGCTCGCACAGAAAAATTATTCGACGAAGGATTCGTTCCGCAGGAAGCAGAACCTGCCTTCGGACACCGTGGGCTGCGTCGCGATCGATGCGGCGGGGATCATCGCCGCCGGAACGTCGACCGGCGGCACGCCCAACAAATATCCGGGCCGCGTCGGAGATTCGCCGCTGATCGGTTGCGGCACGTATGCGGACAGCGCGATCGGCGGAGTCTCGTGCACCGGCTGGGGCGAGGCGATCATCAAGGTCGTGCTCGCGAAAACAATCGTCGGTCTCCTCGAGGTGAACGGTGGAGACGCGCAGGCGGCGGCGGACGAAGGGATCTACCGGCTTGAAAAAAAGGTGGAAGGCTTCGGCGGCGTCATCGTGCTCACCAATCACGGCGTTCCCGCATTTTCCTTCAACACCCCGCGCATGGCGCGCGCATACCGCACCTCGGCGATGAGCGATGCATTCATTGATGTGTAATTGAAACGGATCCGCACGTGAAACTCTCGTCACTCATCGGACATACTGTAGAAATCTCATTGCTTATCGACGGCGACTCGCGTCCGGCCGATGCGGTCATCGACACGTATTTCCGCACGCACCGGTATCTCGGGTCGCACGACCGCCGCTTCATTGCGGAGACGGTGTACGGCGTGCTGCGGTGGAAGATGCTGCTCGACCACCTGATCACGCGCGCCGTCGCGCCCGATGCACTGCTCGGACGCGATCTTTTTTTATCGAACCTCATGTCGTACCGCTGCTGCGCGTACATGCTGCACGCGCGCACGCACACGGGGGCCGAGATCTGTCGGGAGCTGCCCGAAAGCGCGCACGCATCCGTGCTGAGCCTCGAGCATCACGCAGCGGCATTCGCTCCGACCGGGACCACGGTGGAGGAGATCGCCGTGGCGCATTCATTCCCACCATGGATGGTGGAGGCGTGGATCGCGCAGTTCGGCATCGGCGAGGCGCAGGAGCTGTGCAGGGCGCTCAACGAGCCCGCCCCGATCACGCTCCGCGTGAACACGATCAAGGCCACTGTGGAGGAATGCCGCGAGGCGCTCCTGCGCGAGGGGATCGAGGCGGAGCCGACATCATGGTCGCCGTTCGGCCTCACGCTTAAAAAACGCATCAACGTGTTCCAGCTCGAGGTATTCAAGCGCGGGTTCTTCGAAGTGCAGGACGAGGGGAGCCAGATTCTCGCGCTGCTTGTCGATCCGAAGCCGTCGGCGAAAGTGGTGGACGCTTGCGCGGGGGCGGGGGGCAAAACACTCGCACTCGGCGCGGTGATGAAGAACCGCGGCGTCATCTACGCACTCGATGTTCATACGAAGCGCCTCGACGAACTCCGCAAGCGCATCAAGCGCAGCGGCGTCGATACGGTGCGTGTGAGGGAAATCGACGGCGTGACGTTGCCCGACGAACTTGTCGGCATCGCCGACAATGTGCTTGTGGATGCGCCATGCTCCGGACTCGGGACCATGCGCAGGAACCCGGGCATGAAGTGGACGGTGACTCCCGCCGTCGTGAAGGAGATCAGCGAGAAACAAGCGCGCATCCTCGAGCTCAACGCGCACTGCGTGAAGCCGAACGGTATTCTCGTCTATGCGACATGCACAACGATGCCCGAGGAGAACGAACACGTCGTGGAAGCCTTCCTTGCGGCGCACCCGGAGTTCGAACTCGAATCGCCGCGCACGCGCCTCGAACGGTACGGCATCGCATCGGTCGCGGGCGAAAAGTATTTCCAGCTGTTGCCGCACCGTCACAATATGGACGGCTTCTTCGCGGCAGTGATGAGAAGGAAGACGGTAACGCAACAGGAATCGAATTAACGCAGGGATGGCGGGAAGGTTCCCGCCGGATACACACGGCACAAGGAGAGCTATGAAGACATTGTCGATGGCACTGGTACTCGCGGCGGCGCTGTTCGCCGGATGCGCAAAGGAAACGGAACAGACGATGTGGCAGAAAATTGAAGCATCGCGCGCGAACAACAACCCGGATTCCACCATCCTGGCGTGCCAGACGCTGCTGAAGGATTTTCCCGAGGGAACGCTTGCGCCGGGGGCCCTCTACATGATCGCCGAATCGTACTATCGCGGGAAGCACGATCCGCAGACGGCGACAGGATATTACCGCAGCTTCATCGCCCGTTATCCCGATGTCGTGCAGACGCCGGTGGCGATGTTTCTTATCGGGTTCATCTACAACAACGACCTGAAGAACACGGACAGCGCGCGGATCGGCTACGAGCAATTCCTCGCGAGATTCCCCACGCACGAGCTCGCCGCCTCGGCGAAATTCGAACTCGACAATATCGGCAAGACGCCGGACCAGATCCTGGCGGAGCAGGAACCGAAGTCGGCGACAAAGAAGTAAGCACAGACCAGCCTTCACAACCGGATCGCGGCCACATGGAAGAACAAGCGCTGACATATTTACGACCGGATGTTGTGTCGAAACTGGCCAACATGGAGCTGCGCGCGCGGATGGTTGTGGAGGGGTTCATTACGGGCCTCCACAAGAGTCCCTACCACGGGTTCAGCGTAGAGTTCGCGGAGCACCGGCAGTATATGCCGGGGGACGAGATACGGCGAATAGACTGGAAGGTGTACGGCAAGACGGACCGGTACTACATCAAGCAGTACGAGGAAGAGACGAACCTCAAATCGTACATCGTGATGGATGTGAGCGCTTCGATGAGCTTCGCATCCGGCGGGAAGGGGGAGCACGTCACGAAGAGCGCGTACGCGTCGTACATCGCCGCATCCCTTGCCTACCTCATGCAGCAGCAGCGCGACGCCGTCGGGCTGCTCATGTACGACGATGCGATCCGGTCGATCATACCCCCTCACGCCACGAAGGCTCACCTGCGGCGCATCCTGCTCGAGCTCGAGCGCCTCGCCCCCTCGAACCGGACGAAGACCGGATTCGCGTTGCACCGGCTCGCTGAGCGGATGCCGCGGCGCGGACTCGTCATCGTGCTGAGCGACCTGCTCGACGATCCTGCGCAGGTGCTCGCGGCCCTGAAACATTTCCGGCACAACAACCACGAGGTGCTCGTGATGCAGATCCTCGATCCGCTCGAGCGAAGCTTCGCCTTCGGGGCGGACGCGGTGTTCAGGGATGTCGAGACGGGGGAGCGCATGCCGACGCAGCCGTACCAGCTGCAGCACGCGTACAGGCTCGAGATGCAGAAATTTCTGGAGCGCTACAAGCGCGAATGCCGCGAGAACAACATCGATTTTGTACTGCTCGACACGTCCATGCCGTTCGACACGGCGCTTGTCAATTACCTAAACAAAAGGAAACGTCTTGGTTGAATATGTCGACGAGTACCGCATTCTGGACGTCGGATGCGGCGTGAAGAAGCGAATGGGAGCAATCGGCATCGACATCAATCCGCGCTCGGATGCCGATGTCGTGCACGATCTCAACGTGATACCGTATCCGTTTGCGTCGAACTATTTCGACGAGATCTGGTGCGACAATGTGGTGGAGCATCTCGACAACGTTGTGAAGGTGATGAGCGAGTTTCACCGCATCGGCAAGCCGTCGTCGAAGCTGACGGTGATCGTCCCCTTTTATCCGCACAGGCAGGCCAATACGGACCCGACGCACAGGCATTTCTTTGGCGTCCATTCGTTCGACTATTTCACGGCGGGCAATACGTACGCC
This sequence comes from Bacteroidota bacterium, assembly GCA_030824175.1. Classification (GTDB taxonomy): domain Bacteria; phylum Bacteroidota; class Ignavibacteria; order UBA10030; family UBA8401; genus CAISDA01. The sequence goes on from JAVBYH010000246.1 coordinate 4,378, forward strand.
GATTTCCGATACGCCACGACGCAGTTCGAGATCCTGGCCACGGAGTTCGAACGGGGGATCAAGCCCGCGTACTGGTTCGACCGCCTCATTAAGAACTTCGCGAACACGCACAAGGATCTCTACGAGAACCGGCTCGCAAATATCTTTCCGATGCGCAACATCACGTTCGTGATGAAGACTATAAAATAAAAAAGGGCGAGATACATCTCGCCCTACGAAAAGCAAAAAACAACGGGGCGAAATATCATTTCGCCCTACAAGAAACGATTACTTCTTCTCTTCCGCTTTACCCTTCAGGCCTTCAAGATACGCGGCGAGCGTCTTCAATTCTTCCGGCGTGCCGGCAAACTTCATCATGTGTTTCTTTCCCTTGATGTCCGCTTCCTTCATGAGGTACTTCGCGATGAAGCCGGGCTTTGCATCGGCGCCGACTGTGGAGAGATCCGGCGGGCCGGTCTTCGTTGCTGGCGTCTTTTTCACGATGCCTTCTGCCTCGATGGCGTGGCAGCCTGCACATTTTTTGTCCATGAAGATCTTTTTGCCGGCGGATGCGGGCGCGGCGTCCTCTGCGAAAGCGGCGCCAACGAAGAAGAATCCCATGAGCAGCGTGATGAGTACTTTCATTGTTCGTTCCTCCTGATAATGAATGATGCCGCCTTTCGTTGCATGCGCAACGGGCTGGCCAGTGATGAATAATCCTATAACCACTGTGTAGAACAAATATACAATTGCGGGACATGAAAAGCAAATCAAAATTGTATCATTCACCTTGACTTTAAAGTTTTAAAAGTTTAATATTTACTAAACTTTCAAAACGGAGAGACGCATGGCACACACACTAACGGCAACACAGAAGCAGTTCATCGAGGAGATGGGGAATCTCTATGCGACGTACGGCTTGAGCCGTCTCAACGGCATGCTCATAGGCCTGCTTCTCTGCTGTGAGGAACCGCTCTCGCTCGACGAGATCAGTGCGCATCTCAATCGCAGCAAGGGACTCATTTCGCAGGCCACGCGCCGGCTCAACACGACGGGGTACATCAAGAAGATCGAGGGACCCGAGAGCCGCAAGGATTACTACATCGCCGACTACGACATCTTCATCAACGTGTTCCACTTCAACATGACGACCGTGAGGAAGAACCTCTCGATCGCCGATCAGTTCCTCCATCTTGTGAAGTCGGACGGGAAGACCTCCGCGCGGTGGAAGGAGAACCTCGAGGTGATGGAGCTCTTCTACACCAACATGAACGAATTCTATGAGGGCTTCGACACGCGCTGGAGCGAACTCAAAAAAACAATCACCAAACCCTGAAAGACGCTCATGGACGGTACGCTCTTGGCCTGGTTGTTCTTCGCGGCATATGTGGTGCTTATCGGTGCGGTTTCCTGGTATAACAGCAGGAAGCCGAAGACCCTTCAATCGTTTTCCGTCGGCACGCGCGATGTGAATCCGTTCTGGATCGGATTGTCGCTCGCGGCGAACATGACGAGCACCGCGACGTTCGTCATCAATCCCGGCCTCGTCTACGCGTACGGTTTCTCCGGCTTCGTCGGTTACGCGATCGCCTCGCCTCTGGGAATCTTCACCGGCCTCTTCATCCTCTCGAAGAGCTTCCGCAAGATCGGGGACAAGTATGCGGTGCTCAGCGTGCCGCAGTGGATCGGCAGCCGGTTCGACGACCGCCGCATGACGGTCTACCTGTCCGTCGTCAGTCTGCTCCAGATCACGTTCCTCACGCTCATCGTCGTCGGCCTCACGGTGGTGATGATGAACGTGCTGGGCATTTCGATGGTGGCCGCGCTGTGCGTCGTGATCGGGTTTACGTTCACGTACATGTTCTTCGGCGGGGCGAGCGCGCACGTCTGGACGAACAGCATTCAGGCCGTGATCAAGCTTATCGTGGCGGTGATGCTCATCGCCTCGGGGATCTGGCTCTTCCGCGAAGGCATCGGGGAATTCTGGCAAAAATTATCGGTAGTAGCGCCGCATTACGGTGAGGCGGTGAATCCGGACAGCAAACTGTTTCGCGACTATTGGGAAGTGGTGGCGGCGAATTTCATCATCGGCGTCGCCATCGTGACGCAGCCGCACATCATCTCCAAGGCGCTCTTCCTCCGGTCCGAGAAGGACGTGAACAAGTATCTGCTCACCGCGATGGCGGCGGAGGTCGTGTTCTTCTCCGTGCTCTTCGTCGGGCTCTTCGCGCGCCTCTCGCTTTCCGGCGGCGTGCTTCCGCCGGACCGGGTGAT
>JAVBYH010000217.1 GCA_030824175.1 Bacteroidota bacterium
TGCCGGGGTCTTCATCACCGCCTCGACGCCCGTGTACGACTGCGTCAACGAGACGATCATCCGGAAGAACGGCGACGGGAGCGTCGTCATCCCCGAAAATGCGGTCGTCGTCGCCGGCACGCGCTCGCTCTCGGGCGCGTTCGCCCATGCGCAGAACCTCGGCATCTATACGCCGCTCATCGTGAAATACCGCGACGACAGGACGGATGCGCGCACCGCGCTCGAGGACTGCCTGCGGTAAGGCACGGCCGCCCGCCGTTTGTTGTGAACGCGGCGGGCGGCCAGTGTGCACCATGAGTATCATGCGGCTGTGACGGCCGGCGCGCCCGCTAGGGCGCGCCGCTTGTCATGCCTCGCGGATCCGCTTCACGACATTGTGCGGATTGTATCCGTTCTCGCCGTACGGGTCCAGCTTCTTCGTCCATTCGTCCTCGAGCATCTTCAGCGCATCGCTCGGATGCACATCCGGATCCTCCTTCACAGTGGCGAGGATCTCGAACGTGAACGCATCGGCGCCGAACGTATTCCAGTCGGCCTGGAGCGCGCGGTTCGGATGTCCCACGGTGGTGAGCGCGAACTTGTGTCGGTTCCACGGGCCGTGCAGGTTGAGGCTGCTGCCCAGCAGGAACTTGCCGTTTATCGTGTTCTTGATCTGATAGACGCCGGCCGTCTTCGGCGCCTGTTTGTACTGCTGCTTCATTTCCTTCAGCGACCCCATGGTCTCTTCCTTTCCTGTCGTTATATGTTCGTCCGTCGCGTTGACGCCGGCGCCGATCCGTCTGTACTCCTGCCCGCTGCGTTCGAGGAATCCCTCGTCGACGAGCTCGCGCCGTATCGTGCAGTAGTCGGCGTACTGTGCGGTGATCGTGGCGGTGACCTCCTTCTCCGAATACACGACGCCCGGCGTGAATTTCCGGGCGAAGTGGCCGAGCACGATGAGCCGCTTCTTCTTCTGTGTCGGAAGCTGGACGAGCACGTTGTTCCTGAAGAACGAGGCGAGGACCTTCCGGCGGTACGCCTCGAGCCGCGTGTCGTGTACAGCGCGCGGCGGATCGTCGTACGTGAAGAAATCGCGCACCGTCGCGTTGAGCCGCTCGTCGTTCAGCGCGTAGACGGAGTAATACTGCTCCTTCTTCTTCCACACGAGCCCCGCCTGCTCGAGCTTGTTCAGGTGGAAGGACACCGTCGACGCGGTGAGCTTCAGCTGCGCCGCGAGTTCCTCGCCGTAGCCGGGCCGTTTCTGCAAAAAGTGGAGCAGCTCCAGGCGCGTTTCATCGGCCAACGCCTTCAGTATCGCAAGACTCTCTTTCCTGTCCATCACCCGTTCTCCAAAACTGATTAGATGTTTGTCGAAACAAATATACGCATTTTTTCCCCTCCTGTCAATATAATGTGATGAATATCGAAATAAAAAAATGTCGGTCCCTGCGGCCGGTGTTTCTATTATTGGTTTCTCTTTGTATATTCGTACCATTCCTGTTGCACATCATCACCCATATCCGGAGTATTCATGAAGATCGTGCGTCGATGCCTCAGTGCCGTCCTCTGCCTCTGTCTGACAGGCGGCATCCTTTCCGCCTTCGCTGAAACTGAACCGAACAACACGCCCGAAACGGCGACCCTTCTGCAGGTGAACGGCTCGAACAGCGGAGCACTCAGCATCTCGACGGACGTTCAGGATTGGTGGAAGCTGACAATTCCCTCGGATGGGAAACTCGTCATCGCCACGATGAATACAGGGACCACCACCTCTCCGTTCGAGATCGACAATTATATTTACGATCAGAACAAGACCACGCAGCTCGCCGGATATCTCCATGGCGGTTCGCATCCCGAGGACACGTCGCTCGTTGTGAACCTCCTCGCGGGCACGTACTATGTGAAATCATCGTGCTGGTCGGGTGCGGGGACGTACACGATCACAGCTGCATTCATCCCCACCCAGCACGCGAACGACGCTGAATTCAACGACTCGGCCGGAGTCGCCAACGCGATGGCCGTGAATACGTCCTCCACCGGCCATCTCGGTTTCTATGGGAACGGTTACACCGATCGAGACGACTGGCGCATGGTCGTCATCCCTGCAGACGGCAAGCTTGTCATCGCGACGTACTCCGATGCGACGCTCGAGGTTGACAATTCCATCTATGACCAAAACAAGACATCGGCGCTCGCCGGCTATAAATACGGCGGTGCGCACCGCGAAGACACTTCCGAAGTCATCAACCTCGTGGCCGGAACGTACTACATGCGCTCCTACGCGTACGCCGGGTACGGCAGCTACACCGTGAAGAACATCTTCACGCCTGCCCCGCGGGCGAACGACGCCGAGCCGAACGATTCGGCAGGCGCAGCCTCTGTGTTCCCTCTGACAAGCGCGGCGACGGGACATCTGGGATACATCCGGGCAGGGTATAACGATGCTGCCGATTGGCGCTCGGTCACCACCACCACCGACGGCAAACTCGTGGTCGCAACACTATCCGATCCCACGCTGGAGATCGACAACGCGATCTACGACCAGGACAGGAAGACGGTGCTCGCAAGCTACAAGACGGGTGGCGCGCATGTGGACGACACATCGGAAGTACTCAACCTTGGATCGGGCACGTATTACGTGCGGACATTGCGGTATGCCGGCTTCGGGACGTATTCGATCACGAACGGATTCCAGCCTGCGCCGCTCGCGAACGACGCTGAGCCGAACGGCACGGCCGCCGGGGCGAAGGCGCTTGTGCTCAACACGCGCGGCACGGGGCATCTCGGCTATTATCAGTCCGGTCTCACCGACGATAACGACTATTTCACAATCGCGGTGGCATCGGCCGTCGATACGCTGTTCGTGCGTACGGATGCGAGTCCGACACTTGAAATAGACATGCACCTCACGAATGCGGCGGGCGGGGTGGTCGGCGGCGGCACCGTGTCGGGCATCGTCGAGCTCGCGACGGCACCGAAGATCCCGGCCGGCACGTACTACCTTCAGGTGAAGCGATGGAGCGGATACGGGTCGTACTATGTGATCGCATCGACGACACGGCCCGCCGGCCAGACCGTGGGTGTGGAGGCGCCGGCGCCGGCGGTGCCGGCCGACTATGCGCTGTCGCAGAATTTTCCCAACCCGTTCAATCCGACGACGACGATCCGCTACGCCGTGGCCGCGCCGGGCATGGTGCGGCTTGCGGTCTACGACATGCTCGGACGCGAAGTGGCGGTGCTTGTGAATGAGGTGAAGCAGGCGGGCGCCCATGGCGTCGACTGGAATGCCGCAGGCATGCCGAGCGGTGTCTACGTATACAGGCTGCAGGCCGGGAAATTCTCGGATGTGAAGCGGCTTGTGCTTCAGAAGTGAGTGCGTGCCTGCGCGGCCGAGGTTGTCGGGAGGGGAGCATGAAGGAGCATGGAATGAAGAGAAAGATGATCGCGCTCGGCATCGTCGTGTTGTCGATGGCGGCGCACGCGCAGGATCCGGTACCGCAGACGATGGTCGACGCCGTGTCGGCCGACAGTCTCATGGCATACGTGCGCGTGCTGGAGCGCGCCTCGGGCACCTACAGCCGCATGGCGTTCACGCCGGGGAACGACAGCAGCGTGATGTACATTCTCCGCTCGCTCGCACGGCACCCCGACGTGAGCTCGGCCGGACTCGACACGTTCGTCGTTCCGGCGGCGAAGGCGCCGTACGGCACGCGGCCGCTCTACAACGTCTTTGCCGTGATCAGGGGAAGAACGGAGCCGCAGCGCGCCGTCGTCGTCGGTGCGCACCTCGACTCGTACGCACGGACGCCGGCCGGGAACGACATGCTCTGGCGCACGGTGCGCGCGCCGGGGGCCGACGACAACGCCACGGGCGTCGCCACGGTGATGGAGCTTGCGCGTCTCTTCGGGAAGGGGGCGTCCTTCGGGTTCGTTCCCGATCGCACGTTGATCTTCGCGGCGTTCAACGCGGAAGAGTCGATGGCGCATCTGAACGCACTGTATCTTTACGGCAGCGCGCATTTCGCAGCACGCGTGAACCGTGAAGGGTACGCCGTGGAGGCCATGATCAACATCGACATGACGGGATTCAACACGCGGCTCGCGGCGGACATCGTTACCGATGATGCGTCGAGATTCATCGGGGAGCGAGCGGTTGCAATGAACGCCGCATACGCGCTCGGCATCGCATTGAACGCACCGCCATTCGTGTATGCGACATACAGCGACCACAGTTCGTTCTGGAGCGCCGGCGTTCCTGCGATCCTCCTCATCGAGCATGCTCCCCCGAATCAGAACGGTCCTGCCTACGCGGCGAACACAGTGTACCATACACCGGCCGATACGTCCGGCGCGTTGAATCCCGTGCTGATGAGGAAGACCGCGCAGCTCGCGCTTGCAACCGCCGCGTCGTTCGCCGTGGCGCGGGCATCCACGTCCGTGGCGCGCAAGACCGGCCTCCGGCCCTCGGCGACGATGCTCGGACAGAATTTTCCCAACCCCTTCAACCCGTCCACGCGGATCCCGTTCTCGGTCGCCGCCGAAGGGCGCGTGCGGATCGCCGTCTACGACGTGCTCGGCCGCGAACTGGCGGTGCTCGTCGACGCACCGATGCAGCCCGGATCGTACACGGTGGACTGGGACGCACGGACCGTGCGGAGCGGATGCTATTTTTGCCGCCTCACACACGGTGCCTCAATGGAAGCGACAAAGATCGTCATCAATAAATAACACCGCTCCGGCTCCGGCCGGCAGCGGACATCGAACTCGGGCGGAGGGACACTGCTGTGTCGCCAACGCGGCTGAGGCATCATTTTTTTCGGATTCATTCAATGCGTTTGCTTACACTGCTTGCCGTTCTCGTGTTCAGTTCACCGCTCTCCGCACAGCTCCTCCCCGAACCCGATCCATGCGGTATTCCCGGTCCTACCTTCGCGCACCTGAACAAGACCGCCGGCGCAGGGTGGGGATACAATTACGACTCCCTCCGCGCCGATCTTCAGAAGTGGAAGCTGAGCCCGCACGTCACGGTGGATTCGATCGGCGTCACCGTGCAGGGGCGCACGATGTACATGATGACGATACACAATCGCTCCGCCGCGGGCGCGTCGAAGAAGCGCGTCTGGATCCATGCGCGGACGCATCCGATCGAGGTGCAGGGCACGCGCGTCACGAACGAGATCATCCGGTTGCTCCTCGCGGACACGCCGTACGCGGCCGCCGTGCGGGACAGCTGCGTATTCAACATCGTGCCCATGTACAATATCGACGGCGTCGAGCTGGGCGCCGCCGGCCCTCCGCTGCAGTTCGACAGACAGAACGCCAACGGTATCGACATCGAGAGCAACTGGAACACGACGCCCGCACAGCCTGAGGTGCAGGTGCTCAAGCGCATGTTCACCGGCCTCATGGCCCAGACCAATCCGATCCGCGTGGCGATCAACATGCATTCGGCATACGGGAAGGTCCGCTATTTCGTCTATCACAAAGAGGCCGGCACGTCGCCGGCATTCGCGGCGCTGGAACAGCAGTTCATCGCGGGCGTGCAGAATTATTTTCCCGGCGGCATCCAGCCGTACACCTATTTCCAGAGCTGGAATTCGGCCCCCGCTCCCCAGTATCCCGAGAGCTGGTTCTGGCAGAATTACCGCGAGGCCGTCATGGCATTGACATACGAGGACATGAACGATCCGTCGGCCGCCATGTTCGACGTCACGGCGAACGCCATCCTCCGCGGCGTCACGGACTACCTCGGCGTCACGCGCCGAACCAGTGCGGTGCGTCCGCTTGTCGCCGCGGCATCGACGACAGTGCTCGACCAGAATTATCCGAATCCCTTCAATCCGTCGACGACGATCCGGTTCTCCGTATCGCGCGAGCGGCCGGTGGAGCTCACCGTGGTGGACGTGCTCGGCCGTGTTGTGACGACGCTCGTCAATCGGACGATGCCGCCGGGCACATACGAGGCCGCATGGGATGCGTCGGAGCTTCCGAGCGGCATGTACATCGCCGTGCTGCGCGCGGGCGCGTCGGCCGACGGCGAGGAAAAAGTTTTTCTTTCGACGAGAAAGCTTTTATTGCAAAAATAATAGTATATTCATCAACAATCGCACAACAACTTTACATTCCCGAGGTCTCTTATGTCCGACTATGCACAGAACCTGCTGGCACAGGTAAAAGCGAAAAATCCCTCCGAACCGGAATTTCACCAGGCAGTCGAAGAAGTTCTGGAATCCCTTGAACTCGTCCTTGCACGTCATCCCGAGTACCGTTCCGCGAAGATCCTGGAGCGCATGGTCGAGCCCGAACGCGTCATGATGTTCCGCGTACCGTGGATGGACGACCAGGGTGAGGTGCACATCAACCGCGGTTTCCGCATCCAGATGAACAGCGCCATCGGACCGTATAAGGGCGGTCTTCGCTTCCATCCCTCGGTGACGCTCGGCATCCTGAAGTTCCTCGCCTTCGAACAGGTGTTCAAGAACAGCCTCACGAGCCTCCCGATGGGTGGCGGCAAGGGCGGATCGGATTTCGATCCGAAGGGCAAGAGCGACAACGAGGTCATGCGCTTCTGTCAGAGCTTCATGACGGAGCTCTACCGGCACATCGGGCCGAACATCGACGTGCCGGCCGGCGACATCGGCGTGGGCG
>JAVBYH010000191.1 GCA_030824175.1 Bacteroidota bacterium
CGGAAAGGCATCGATCGATTACAGCTTCGTCACGGGCGAATCGACGCTCATCGACAAGCAGGCCGGGGATCTCGTCTACGCCGGCGGACGCCAATCCGGAAGCATGATCGAACTGCAGACCGCCAAGGATGTCTCGCAGGGCTACCTGACGCAGCTCTGGAATGCCGATGCGTACGTGGCGAAACGCGAAAGCCGCATGTCGGCGGTCACGAACAGCGTCGGCAAATATTTTACAATTGTTGTGCTCCTTGCGGCTGCGCTCACCGGAGCGTGGTGGTGGCGGACCGATCCGGGCCGCGCGCTGAACGCGCTGACTGCCGTCCTCATCATCGCATGCCCCTGCGCGCTGGCGCTCTCGTCTCCGATCGGCCTCGGCACGGCGATGCGCATCTTCGGGCGGAACAAGTGCTACGTGAAGAACACCGCCGTCATCGAATCGCTCGCCGGCGTCGACGCGCTCGTGTTCGACAAGACGGGCACGCTCACACAAGCGGACGCAGGGTCCGTGCAGTTTGTTGGCGGCCCACTCACCGATGATGAACGGTCGCTCGCCGCATCCATCGCGTTCCAATCCACGCATCCGATGAGCCGCACGGTCTACAAGAGCGTGAAGGACGCCGCACGGCGGGAGGTCCGCCGTTATCGCGAACACGCCGGCACCGGAATCGAGGGGACGATCGGGGCGGACGCGGTGAAATTGGGCACCTGCGCGTTTGCGGGAGGCGGGGCGGATGATACGGCGTCGCCCGAGGAATCCCGCACATACCTCGCCGTGAACGGCATTGTGAAGGGGTATTTCGCCGTCGGTGCGCGGTACAGGCCCGGGATTGGCACGATGCTCTCGGCGCTTGGCGCCCGGTATCCGGTCTCCCTGCTTTCGGGCGACAACGAGAGCGAAAAGGGCGCGCTTACGTCGCTCTTCGACAGGTTCGCGGCCCTCCGGTTCTTCCAGTCGCCGATGGAAAAGCTCCGGTACATCCAGGCCCTCCAGGCCCGGGGAGAGACCGTCGTGATGATCGGGGATGGGCTCAACGACGCAGGGGCCCTGAAACAGGGCGATGTCGGCATCGCCGTGACGGAGGATGCGGCGGTGTTCTCGCCCGCCTGCGACGCGATCCTCGAGGCCTCGGCGCTCGCGACCCTGCCGGACCTCCTCGCGTTTGCGCGCTCGAGCGTCCGCATTGTTTTCCTTTCCTTTGCACTCTCTTTTCTGTATAATATTGTCGGATTCTATTTTGCGATGCAGGGCACCCTGTCGCCCCTCATCGCGGCCATTCTGATGCCGCTGAGCTCCATCACCGTCGTGATCGTCGCCACGGTGGCGACGCGCGCCGCTGCGAAACGACGGAGGCTCCTCTAATGTCCGTTATTGCGGTTCTCATCGGTTGCAGCATCCTCGTCGCCGCCGGCTTCCTCGCCGCATTCCTGTGGGCGGTGCGGACCGGGCAGTACGACGACAAATACACGCCCTCACTACGCATCCTCTTCGACGACCCGCCGGCCGCGTCTCCCCGCACGGCCGAAGGAGCGAAGACCGCGGACGGCGGTGGGGCAGAGGCGAACGAAACGAACGGCGGCACGGCCCGCGGCACGTAAGGCAACAACAGAGAGATCAGCGTCACTTTATTCCATCACCATCACCGGAGAAATGCAGCATGGAGATACAAAAATTTTCTTATGATAATCGGATTGTAAGAGATTTCGGGCTCGCCGCTGTCGTCTTTGCTCTCGTCGGCATGCTTGTCGGTATCATGATAGCGATTGAACTCTATGTTCCCGCGTTGAATCTCGGCATTCCCTACCTGACGTTCGGCCGGCTGCGCCCCCTCCATACGAATGCCGTCATCTTCGCCTTCGTCGGCAACATCATCTTCATGGGCGTCTATTATTCGCTCCAGCGCGTCTGCAAGGCGCGCATGTTCAGCGACATCCTGAGCCGCATCCATTTCTGGGGCTGGCAGCTCATCATCGTGCTGGCCGCCGTGACGCTTCCCCTCGGCCTCACCACAAGCAAGGAATACGCCGAGCTCGAATGGCCGATCGACATCATGATCACGCTCATCTGGGTTGTGTTCGCCGTCAATATGTTCGGCACGATCATGAAGCGGCGCGAGAAGCACATGTACGTGGCGATCTGGTTCTACATCGCGACAGTCATGACGATCGCCGTGCTTCACATCGTGAACTCGCTCGAGATCCCGGTGACGCTCTTCAAGAGTTATTCGCTCTACGCCGGCGTGCAGGATGCGCTCGTGCAATGGTGGTACGGGCACAATGCCGTGGCGTTCTTCCTGACGACGCCGTACCTCGGCCTGATGTATTATTTCCTCCCCAAGGCGGCGAATCGGCCCGTGTATTCCTACCGGCTCTCGATCATCCACTTCTGGGCGCTCATCTTCCTCTACATCTGGGCGGGTCCGCATCACCTGCTCTACACCGCGCTCCCCGATTGGGCGCAGTCCCTCGGCACGGTGTTCTCCATCATGCTCATCGCCCCCTCGTGGGGCGGCATGATCAACGGACTCCTGACGCTCCGCGGCGCCTGGGACAAGGTCCGCGAGGATCCCATCCTGAAATTCATGGTCGTCGCGGTCACCGCCTACGGCATGGCGACGCTTGAAGGGCCGCTGCTTTCGCTGAAGAACGTGAACGCGCTTGCGCATTACACGGACTGGATCGTGGCGCACGTGCACATCGGCGCGCTCGGCTGGAACGGCTTCCTCTCGTTCGGCATCCTCTACTGGCTCACGCCGCGCGTCTATGGCACGACGCTCTATTCGAAGAAGCTGGCCAATTTCCATTTCTGGCTCGGCACGCTCGGCATCGTGTTCTATGCGGTACCCCTCTACTGGGCGGGCGTCGCGCAGTCGCTCATGTGGAAGCAGTTCACGGCGTTCGGCGTGCTTCAGTATCCCAACTTCCTCGAGACTGTTACGCAGATCCTTCCGATGTACGTGATCCGGAGCATCGGCGGCACGATCTTCTTCATCGGCGCGCTCGTCATGGTCTACAACCTGGCCAAGACGATGCTGCAGGGAACATTCATGGCCAATGAAGCGGCCGAAGCGCCGGCGCTTGCCGCCGGGGCGATGCACGAACACGAGACGAAACACCGCTGGCTCGAGAAGCGGCCGATCCAGTTCGCGCTCGTCGCGACCGTCGTCGTGCTCATCGGCGGCCTCATTGAAATGGTGCCGACGTTCCTCATCAAGAGCAATATTCCGTCCATCGCGAGCGTCAAGCCGTACACGCCGCTCGAGCTCCATGGACGCGACATCTATATCCGCGAGGGGTGCAACACATGCCATTCGCAGATGGTCCGCCCGTTCCGCTCCGAGACGGAACGCTACGGCGAATATTCGAAGGCCGGCGAGTACGTCTACGATCATCCCTTCCTCTGGGGCTCGAAGCGTACCGGGCCTGACCTCCACCGCGTCGGGAAAAAATTTCCGAACCTCTGGCACTACATGCATATGAACGATCCGCGGTCCATGTCGCCGGGCTCCATCATGCCCCCGTACCCGTGGCTCATCGAGGACGATCTGAACACCTCAACGACCGAGGCGAAGATCTCCGCCATGCAGACGCTCGGCGTGCCGTATCCGAAGGGGTATGAGAAGGTCGCCATCATGGATCTGACCGCGCAGGCGGAAGACATCGCGGCGGACCTCCAGAAAATGGGCGCCCCCGCGGAACCGCAGAAGGAGATCATCGCCCTCATCGCGTATCTGCAGCGTCTGGGCATTGATATCAAGGCGGCGAAGTAACGTTCATCAACTGTGCGGAAGGAAGCAGCGATGTTTACGAATTATCTGAAATCGATTGAATATGTGACGGTCTATCCGATCGTATCGCTCATCTGTTTCATGGCCCTGTTCATCGGCGTCGTGATATGGGCGCTGAGGGCCGATGACAAGTACATCCGCAGGATGGAACATCTTCCGCTCGACACGCCGGCGGACCGGTAGCAACGCCAACCAGGGGCGGGGAAGACTCCCGCCCGACACAAAAAAATGCAATCAACAAAGGGTGCGTTCCGATGATCTTTATGAAAAAGCATTTTCCGCTGACAACCTTCCGCCGCTGCGCCGCAGCGGCCGCTCTGACGGCGCTTCTCCCCATGCTCGGCATGGCGGCGACAGGCACCGATAACGGCTCGGACATCGCCTTGGCCGCGACCGCGGTGATGACCGCCGTGATCATCGCGTTGCTCTTCTACGTGCTCATCGTGCTGGACGGTGACCTCTCGTCCATCCTAGCGGTGCTCACGAGGGTGAAGAACTACATCCTTCCTCCGGAATCGGAGAACGGCATGGAGATGGACGAGGACTTCGACGGCATCAGGGAACTCGACAATCGCGTGCCGCCGTGGTTCAACTACCTGTTCTACGGCTCCATCGTGTTCGCGCTCGTCTATATGGTGAACTTCCACATCCTGAACTCCTCGAAGCTGCCGCTCGGTGAGTATCAGGACGAACTGACGGCTGCGGGGCTCGAGCGCCAGATCCTCATCGCGACACAGGGATCCATCGACGAGTCGACGCTGACGGTGCTGAAGGATCCGGCCGCGGTGAAAGCGGGCATGGAGAATTTCGCGAAATACTGCGTGTCGTGCCACGGCACACAGGCAGGCGGCATCGTGGGACCGAACCTCACCGACAAATACTGGATCAACGGCGGCGGGGTGAAGAACGTCTACAGGACGATCAAGATGGGCGTTCCGGCCAAGGGCATGATCAGCTGGGAGCTCGTCTTCACGCCGAAGCAGATCCAGGAACTGGCAAGCTACGTGCTGTCGCTCCAGGGCACGAGTCCCGTTGTCGCGAAAGCCCCCCAGGGAACGATCTGGGTCGACACGGATACGACGGCCGTCAGGGCATCCGTCGATTCACTGAACGTTAAATCGAACATGTAATGAGCAAGAACGATCCTCTCAACGATATTCAACAGCAGGACGCCGAAGCATTTCGCGACTCGCTTGCCATCGTCACCGGCGAAGGCAAGCGCAACTGGATCTATCCGAAAAAGCCCGAGGGACGCTTCACGACCGCCCGCACGATTGTGAGCTGGCTGCTCCTGGTGATCCTCTTCGTCGTGCCGTTCATCCGGGTCGACGGGCATCCGTTCATGCTGCTGAACATCGTGGACCGGAAGTTCATCCTGTTCGGCGGCGCCTTTGGGCCGCACGATTTCTACCTGCTCGGCCTCTCGATGATCGCGGCGATCGTCTTCATCTTCCTCTTCACGGCCGTCTTCGGCAGGATCTTCTGCGGCTGGATCTGTCCGCAGACGGTGATGCTCGAGATGGTATTTCGGAAGATCGACTATTGGATCGAGGGCAATGCGGCCGACCAGCGCAGGCTCGACGCCGCCCCGTGGACCGGCCCGAAGATCGTCAGGAAGTTCTCGAAGTACGCCATCTATTTCGTTCTCTCGTTCCTCGTGGCCAACATGATGCTCGCGTGGGTGATCGGCATCGACACGCTCGGTGCGATCGTCCGCGAACCCGTGGAGGCCCATATCACCGGCTTCACCGCCATCATGGTCTTCACCGGCGTCTTCTACTGGATCTTCATCTGGTTCCGCGAACAGGCCTGCATCCTCGTCTGCCCGTACGGCCGGCTGCAAGGGGTGCTGATGGACCAGCATACAATCGTCATCGCGTACGATTATCTGCGCGGCGAGCCGCGGGGAAAAATGAAGCGCGACACGGTGAGGACCGAAGGCGACTGCATCGACTGCCGCCAATGCGTCGAGGTCTGCCCGACTGGCATCGACATCCGCAACGGCACGCAGCTCGAGTGCGTGAATTGCACGGCGTGCATCGACGCATGCGATTCGATCATGGACAAGGTGAAGAAGCCGCGGGGCCTCATCCGGTACGATTCACTTCTCGGCATTAAAAACAAGACGGGACTGAACATCACCGTGCGCGTTGTCGGGTATACGCTTGTGCTCCTTGCGCTCGTGTCCGTGCTGACATACCTCTTCCTCACGCGGACCTCCGTCGACGCGACGATGCTCCGGACACCCGGCATGTTCTTCCAGGACCAGGCCGACGGCCGCGTCAGCAATCTCTACGATCTGAAGATCCGGAACAAGACATTCACGGCGATGCCTGTGACGGTGAGGCTCGAATCCATCACGGGGGAGGTGAAGCTCCTCGGCGATGAACTCGTCGTGCCGCCGAACGATCTTGCCGAAACGAAGCTGTTCGTGATCCTCGCACGCACCGACCTGAAGGCGATGAATACGCCGCTGACGCTGGGGATCTACGCACACGGAACGAAGATCGCGTCCATGTCGACATCGTTCCTCGGTCCCGTAAAAAAATAATCAAATTATTGTGTAGGGCGAGCTGTTAGCTCGCCCTATGATCTGTACATCCAAGGCATACAATGAAGAAAATGAGCTGGGGCACGGGCATCGTACTTGTGATCGCGGGATTTTTCCTTGTCATGGGGATCATGATCACCATCGCCATGACGAACTCAACGGACCTCGTCACGGACGATTACTACGAAAAAGAGCTGAAGTATCAGGACCGCATCACAAGCCTCCAGAATGCCGCCGGCGTGAAGGACTGCATACGCGTCGTGCAGGACGGT
>JAVBYH010000073.1 GCA_030824175.1 Bacteroidota bacterium
TCGATTCGATCGGGCAGGAATGCCGGCTCACCGACCTGAAAAATGAGGCCGACCGTCAGTGTATCGCGGACTTTTTTCAGGCCGACACCGCACGCGATACGCTGCGCGGTAAACGGCTTGGATTGATCGGCGAGATCTCGGATTGGCTTGTCGCTTCGGATGTCGCCGGTGAGACGCTGGCCTCCAAACTCGGGATCGAACTTGTCAGGATCCCCTGGAAGGACGTGCGTGATTACAACGAGTGTACTCCCGATCCCGGCTTTCTCTCCGCCTATGCGGCCGATGCCAGTCATAACATAGCAGACGCGGGAAGGGTCCATACAGCCCTGTCCGATCTTGTCACCGATCGGCGGCTCGATGCGATCACGGTAGAATGCTTCTCGCTGGTGAAGGCGAATTCGGTCACGGCATGCCTTGCGTTGTCGAAACTGAATGACGACGGCATACCCGCCGGTTGCGAGGGCGACCTTGCGAGCATTGCCGGAATAATGCTCGTGAAGGAAGTCACCGGCATCATCCCCTGGATGGCCAACACGGTAAAGGTCGATGCCGATCGGGCAAAGTTTGCGCACTGCACCGCGCCGGCGGGGTTGATGTCGAAATTTAAAATAGAAACACACTACGAGACGGGACGCGGAACATCCATCAAAGGCGAATTTGCCGGCGATGATGTGACACTATTCAGGATCGACCGCACACTCGGCAGGGCTTTTTTGGAATGCGGCACGATCATATCGAGACCGTCGAGCACAGATGCCTGCCGCACACAAATTGAAGTGATGCTTCCCGAGGCATCTGCAGCGGTCCTCAAGCATGCGCCGTTGGGGAACCATCATCTTATCATCCCCGGCGATCACCGCGAAAAACTCAGGATGTTCTGCAGGCGTACCAACATGACGGTGACAAATGCGTAGCGCCGGCCTCATGAGGGACCGGTCCTGCCGCATGCATCTCACGAAAGAAGGATGTGCCATGATGAAATATAGGATTATGAAACACATGTGTGTGATGCTTCTGCTGTCGGGACTGGTCAATGCCCAGCCGCAGCACTGGGTGGATTCGACGCTTGCGTCCATGACGCTGGAAGAAAAGGTCGGGCAGCTCTTTGTCGTGGAGGTGTCTGTCGTGTACGCTCACGAAGAAGCGCCCGCATACACGTACGCCCTCGACATGATCCGTCGTTACCACGTCGGTTCGTTCATCCTCGCGGGCGGCAGCATCCTGGAGGTGCCCGTCATCACCAACCGGCTCCAGTCGGCGGCGAAAGTACCCCTCCTCATCAACGGAGACATGGAAGCCGGCATGACCTATGGCATCCCCTGGCGGCGATCGCGCGGGTGGACCGAACGGCTCCCGGCGTTCATCCCGGGCGGAGGAACGCAGTTCGTCTCGCAGATGGCGATCGGTGCGACGCGCAACCCCCGGTATGCGCACGAACTCGGCCGCATTACCGCACTCGAGTCCCGCGCGGTCGGCATTCACTGGAGCAACTCTCCCGTAGCCGATGTGAACAGCAATCCGGACAATCCCATCATCAACACCCGCTCCTTCGGAGAAGACCCTGCTCTCGTGGCGGAGATGGTGAAGGCATATGTCGGGGGCGCGCAAGGTGAGCGGATGATCGCAACATTGAAGCATTTTCCGGGCCATGGAGACACGCGTGAGGATTCGCACATGCAGCTGCCTGTGCTCGCCTTCGGCCGACAGCGGCTCGACAGCGTCGAATTGGTCCCGTTCAGGGCGGGCATTGCGGCGGGCTGCAAGGCGATCATGACGTCTCATCTGGCGCTGCCCCTCATCGATCCGACGAATCGGCCGGCTACGTTGTCGCGGCCGGTCATCACCGGCATCCTTCGGAAGCAGTTGGGATTCGAAGGGATCATTGTCACGGACGGGATGCAGATGCAGGGGATCAGCGACAACTTCGGTTCCGCGGAGGGAGCCGTTACCGCCATCGAGGCGGGAGTCGATGCCGTGCTCGGGATCGGAGACATCGACAAAGGCTACCACGGAGTGCTCGAGGCTGTCCGCACCGGCAGGCTCACACCGGAGCGCATCGATGCTTCCGTTCGCCGCATCCTCTCCGCAAAGGCCTGGGCCGGCCTCGATCGTCAACGAAGAGTGGAGATCGATTCTATCTTCACCATCGTCGGCTCCGCCGGGTCCCGGCGCATCAGCGAAGAGATCTCCGATGCCTCGGTGACGTTGCTCCATAATGCGGGACCGATCCTGCCGATTTCCCGATCGGCACGCGTGCATGTGGTGACGGTGACGGAGACGCCGTCTGCTGCGGCAGGGACGGACCTGCTCAACGAGCTCCTGCCGTTCGTCGCTTCCGCAACGCTCACAAGGGTTTCCAACGAGACGGGAAGCGAACGCTTCGCCGAGATCGCCGCTTCGATCCGTCAGAACGACGTGCTTGTTGTCGGTGTCTACCTTTCCGTCATCGCGTGGAAGGGGGAAAGGAGGTTCGCGAAACCGCTGGATGAATTTCTACGATCCCTCGGCACCGCTGCGGTCCCGGTCGTGCTCGTCGCGTTCGGCGATCCGTACGTTCTCGGAAGGCTCCCCGAGACGTCCGCCTGCATGACGCCCTACAACGGAACCTATCTTGCGGAGCGGTCTGTTGCGCGCGCGCTTACCGGAGTGATTGCAATTCGCGGCACCCTCCCGGTCACGATACCGGGACGTTATCGTCGGGGAGAAGGGATACAACTGCAGGCGACAACACATCCATAACGATGAACGCGCACAGGTGGCAGCTATGGTCAATAAACTGATGGACGAAATAAAACCCTTCATCGTCATGGATGTGCTGGAACGCGCATCGGAGATGGAGAAAAAGGGAATCAATGTCGTTCACTTCGAGGTCGGTGAACCGGACTTCGATCTTCCCGAGGCGGTGAAGATCGAATCCGCGAGGGCGATTGATCACGGCCACACGCATTATACGCACAGCCTGGGCGACCTTCGGCTCCGTGAAACGATTGCGCGTTTCTATCACCGGACATACGGCGTCACGACACACGCAGACAACATTATTGTCACATCGGGCTCTTCACCTGCCATCCTGCTCGCCTTGTCCGCAATGATCGAGCCCGGCGATGAAGTGATCATTTCGAACCCCGGCTATGCCTGTTATTCCAATTTCATAAAATATGTTCACGGCCGGGTCGTCGACGTGCCGGTGTTCCCTGATAACGGCTTTCAATTCTCGCCTCGTGAAATTGCACGAAAGGTGACCGATCGGACGAAGGTGATCGTCATCAACTCGCCCATGAACCCCACCGGCAATCTGCTCTCGCCGGAGGTGATGAAGGAAATTGCCGGCCTCGGGCCGCATATTCTTTCCGATGAGATTTATCAGGGACTCGTGTATGAGGGAACGCCGCATTCGATCCTTGAATATACCGACAAGGCGTTTGTCATCAACGGCTTTTCAAAGGCCTATGCCATGACCGGATTGCGGCTCGGGTATTGCATCTGCCCCGATGAGTTCGTGCGCCCCATCCAGAAGCTTCAGCAGACCCTCTTCATCTGCGCCCCGTCGGTGGCGCAGCAATGCGGCATCGCGGCCCTGGAACTGTGCGATGACGATCTGCACACGATGAAGCGCATTTACAACGAGCGCAGGGTGTACATGATCGCCCGGCTTCAAAAAATGGGATTCAGCATTCCTGCCGAACCCACCGGCGCCTTTTATATTTTCGTCGACATCCGTCATCTCTCGTCCAACTCATACGACCTTGCCTTCGACATCCTCGAGAAGGCGCATGTCGGCGTCACTCCCGGCATCGATTTCGGATCGAACGGGGAAGGATTCTTGCGCTTCTCGTACGCCACCTCCATCGGGAACATCGAAGAAGGATTGAACCGTCTGGAACTCTATCTTCACAATGTCATCTGCCCATGAAAAAACTATTCCTCATTGTTGCATGCATCCCACTGTTCACCGGCGTGCGGGCGGAAAACGGATACGACCTCTGGATGCGGTACCATCGCATAGAACGCGCGTCGCTCCGCACCGACTCCAAACGGTGCATCGAGGGGGTAACGGTCCATGGCGGCACCGCCACGGCTCGCATCATCGCACACGAATTGACCACGGGTGTCAATGGATTGCTGGGCACGGCGGTCACACCTGCCGACAGGATCGGCGATAACTTCATCGTCGCCGGCACCCCGGTTTCCATGCCCGCCATGCCGTCTTCGGTGAAAGACAAATTGCAGCACACCGGCGGTGAAGGGTTTGTCATCGAATCGTCGACGATGCAGGGAAAACATGTGACCGTTATTGCAGGCAACACGGACGTCGCCGTGTTGTACGGAACATTCCACTATTTGAGGCTGCTGCAGACAGCGCGGTCCATTCGCCGCCTTGCGATCGTGAGTGTTCCCAGGATCGACATTCGCATACTCAACCACTGGGATAATGTGAACAGGCATGTCGAACGGGGGTACGCGGGCCAATCCATCTGGGACTGGCACCGATTGCCGGGGTATATCGATCGTCGCTATGTTGACTATGCTCGGGCGTGCGCCTCCGTCGGCATCAATGCAACGGTGCTGACGAATGTGAACAGCAACGCCCTCGTCATGACCGCGCCCTATCTTGAAAAGGTGGCGGAGCTCGCGAATGTCCTGAGGCCGTACGGCATCCGTGTGTTTCTCACCGCGCGGTTCAGCGCACCCATCGAAATCGGCGGCCTGAAGACCGCCGATCCGCTGGACACGCTCGTGCAGCAATGGTGGAGGACTAAGGCGGATGAGATCTATTCGCATGTTCCCGACTTCGGCGGATTTTTGGTGAAGGCGAATTCCGAAGGCCAGCCGGGGCCGCAAAATTACGGCCGCAACCATGCCGAAGGGGCGAACATGCTGGCCGATGCCGTTTCCCCGCACGGCGGCATCGTCATGTGGCGCGCCTTCGTGTACAGCAACGAAACGCCCGAGGACCGGGTGAAGCAGGCGTACAGCGAATTCAAACCGCTCGACGGCGTCTTCAGGAAAAACGTGATGCTGCAGGTGAAGAACGGGCCGCTCGATTTCCAGCCGCGCGAGCCCTTCTCGCCGCTCTTCGGCGCCATGCCGAAAACACCGCTAGCGATGGAATTCCAGATCACGCAGGAGTATCTCGGCCAGGCCACAAACCTCGTGTATCTCGCGCCGATGTACAAGGAAGTGCTCGATGCCGACACGCATGCGAAGGGGAACCGGTCCACCGTGGCCAGCGTGATCGACGGTTCACTCGAGGGACATGAACGCTCCGCCATGGCCGGCGTTTCGAATATCGGAAGCGACATCAACTGGACCGGTCACCTCTTCGGACAGGCGAACTGGTACGCTTTCGGCAGACTGGCATGGGACCATGCACTTTCGCCTGAAACGATCGCCGATGAATGGCTGAAACAAACGTTCACCGATGATGCGACATTTTTAACGAAGGCAAAGCATATCATGATGGCGTCGCGCGACGCGGCAGTGAGGTACATGACGCCGATGGGCCTGCACCACATCATGGGCACTGGCCATCATTACGGGCCCGCACCCTGGGTGAACGATGCGGGCCGGGCCGACTGGAATCCCGTGTATTATCACAAGGCGGACGCACAGGGCCTCGGGTTTAACCGGAGCAGCACCGGCAGCGACGCTTTGGCGCAATACGCTCCCGGAGTCCGCGCACGGTTCGAGATCTTGAGCTCCTGTCCCGAAGAATATCTGCTGTGGTTCCATCATGTGCCGTGGGGATATACAATGAAGAACGGCGCCGCGATGTGGGACGAGCTGTGCGCCCGCTATTATTCCGGCGTCGACAGTGTGCGGTCCATGCGACAGCAGTGGGCCGCGCTTCGACCCTATGTCGATGAGGAACGATTCGAGCACGTGACAATGCTGCTGGCGGTGCAGGAACAGGAGGCCGTGTGGTGGCGCGATGCATGCCTCCTCTATTTCCAGACGTTTTCGAAGATGCCCATCCCGGTACGCTATGAACAACCCGATCGGACACTGGAATATTACCGATCGTTGAAGTTCCCGTACGCGCCGGGGAATTGACAGTCCCTCTCAATGAGACACGCTGCACACATAATTCCACCCCCATGAAATTTGTCTTTGTCATTGCATGCGCTGCGATCGTGGCGGCTGCCACATGCGCGGCCAACGCTGTGTCCGAATCGGCCGACAACAACCATCCGCACGACTGGGAAAATCCGGCGGTGTCCGAAATCAATAGGGAGGCGCCGAGGGCGTACTTCATCCCGTATGCATCGGCCGAACAGGCGATGGAAGCCGACATCTGGAGCTCGCCGAATATCTCATCGTTGAACGGACTGTGGAAATTCAAATTGTCGCACACCCCGTTCGTTCGTCCGGCGGAGTTTTATAAAGATGAATGGAACACCGATAACTGGAAGACGATCAACGTGCCGGCGAACTGGGAACTGGAGGGATACGACGTCCCCATTTATACGAACATCAGGTATCCGCACGAGGCGACGCCGCCGACGATACAGACGCAGTACAATCCGGTCGGATCGTACAAGCGCATGTTCACTGTTCCGGATGCATGGAACGGACGCGAGATCATCCTCCATTTCGGCGCGGTG
>JAVBYH010000244.1 GCA_030824175.1 Bacteroidota bacterium
GCCCATCTTGTGCTCATCGATCCCGACAAGATCGCCGGACGGCAGCTCGAAAACTTCATCGCAAAGGCGGTCTCCGCCGACGTGGACGGCTTCCTCGTCGGCGGCAGCCTCGTGGTGGACGATTCGTTCCACGACTGCATCACGACGATCAAGCAACACACGTTGCTTCCGGTGGTGATCTTCCCTGGAGGCACCTCCCAGGTGTCGAAGCACGCGGACGCCATCCTCTTCCTCTCGCTCCTGAGCGGGAGGAATCCCGAGCACCTTATCGGCAGCCAGGTCATCGCGGCACCCGTCGTGCGCAAGCTCGGACTCGAGGCGATCTCCACCGCGTACATGCTCGTGGAATCGGGACGGACCACCTCCGCGGAATTCATGAGCGGCACCAAACCGCTCCCGCGCAACAAACCGGACATCGCCGTGGCCCATGCGATGGCCGCGGAAATCTTCGGCTTCAAGATGATCTACCTCGAGGCCGGCAGCGGCGCGGAGCTCTCCGTGCCCGAAGACATGATCTCCGCCATTCGCGCCTATACGGCGCTGCCCGTGATCGTCGGCGGCGGCATCAGCACCCCCGAGCAGGCGCGCGCAAAGGCCGCGGCGGGCGCAAACTTTATCGTCACCGGCACTGTTCTAGAGAATAACGGCGCGGCGCATGTGATCAAAGAACTCGCCGCGGCGATCCACCACAGGGAACACGCATCAGCAACGGTGTGAATCCCCATTATTCATTTAACGCAGGCAACACAATGGCACACCTCCCGCTCACCCTGTTGTACCGTCAAAGCTTCATCGAGGATTCGCTGAAAGCAAGCGCAGAGACAAAGCTGAAGATCGCCGATGCGTGCACCGGCGACATCTCGAAGGCGATCGACACAATCATCAAGGCGTTCAACAACAAGAAGAAGATCATGCTCTGCGGAAACGGCGGCAGCGCCGCGGACGCCCAGCACCTCGCGACGGAATTCGTCATCAGGCTCTCTCCGGCGATCAAGCGGCCGGCGCTCCCGGCGATCGCGCTGTCGACGGACTCCTCGAACATCACCGCCGGCGCGAACGATATCGGGTACGACAACGTGTTCGCACGGTCCGTCGAGGCGCTCGGACAGTCCGGCGACATCCTCATCGGCATCAGCACGAGCGGCAATTCCGGAAGCATCAACAACGCATTCGTGAAAGCCCGCGAAATGGGTATCACCACAATCGGCTTCCTCGGCAAGGATGGCGGCGCATCGCACTCGCTCTGCGATATCGCCATCGTCGTCCCTTCGACCGATACCCAGCGCATCCAGGAGGGCCACATTACAATCGGGCATATCATTTTTCAGGAAGTTGAACAGGAAATGTTCGGATAACCTATGACTATTCGAAAGGCATCGTTCGACGATACCGAAGCGATCGCGCGCCTCTATGCAGTGTCGTTTCCCGGAATATTGCGGTCGCATGAAGAATGGTGCGAAGACCTTCAGCCGAATCCGCTGCGGTCGTTCGACGACATCTTTGTATCCGAACACAAGGGCATCGTGACGGGAACGCTCACGCTCTATCCCCACACGCTGTCACTCGCGGGTGAACGCATGAAGAGCGGAGGCATCGGCGCCGTTGCGGTACTCCCCGATTTCCGCCTCAACGGAATTGCCAATGAGCTCATGTCCGCGGCATATGCGTCCATGCGCGAATCCGGCACGCCCCTCTCCCTCCTCTATCCGTTCAAACACTCGTTCTATCAGAAGCAGGGATACGGGCTCGTCGGCGACATCCACACGCTCACAATCCCCTCCTCCTCGGTGCCGCGTTTCTCGGAACGGGACGACGTGCACCCGCTCAGCGACCACGAACTTCCGGCGTTGAGCGAATGCTACAATGCATTCGCGCTCGAAAACACATGCGTCATCGATCGGTCGCACGACGTCTGGCGCTTCGCGCTGAAACGCGCGCGCAAGAACCATTGGAGCTACTGGTGCCACCACACAGACGACAGGATCACAGGGTACATGCTCATCGACGAACGGGACACTGTGACGGTGAAGGAGTTCGTCTATCTCACGCCCGGTGCGCTCCGCGGATTGCTCGGCTTTCTCGCCATATACAAGACGCACTCCCCCCTGTTCATCCCGCATACGCGCGACGAACATTTCCACCTCCTCTGCACCGATCCAGTAGACGTGAGCGACCGCATGCTCTACGGTCTCTACCCGCTGAGCGGCCACTACGGACACGGGTATATGCTCCGCATCGTCGACGTGTTCGAGGCCCTGCTCGAGCGCCGCTTCAGGCCGGCCACGGGAAGCGCGACATTCCACATCCTCGACGACCAGATCCCGGAAAACACCGCGCCTGTGTCGCTCTTCCTCGAGGGGAATACCGCACGCGTTTCCAGGGACACGACGCCCTCGATGATCTCGCTCACCGTGTCCACATTCGCACAGCTCTACGCAGGGTACATCTCGTTCACCGCCGCAGCGCGGCTGGGACTCATCGACTCGGTCGGAGACCTCTCGTATCTCGATACGGCGTTCGCGCTCCCGGCTCCGCATTGCCTCGACTTTTTCTGATCGTCGCGTTCGTCCGTCACTCCGCCCCGTCGTCTTCTGGATTTTAGCACGGGGAATTTTTATATTATTTTCAACGCCGTGCGCTCCCGCATCGGGAACCCGCCACGGTCTTCGTCTATGCTTGAAAGGAAACCACCCTCACATGAACATTCCGGGTTTTGGCGATATGCAGGGCATGCTCCAAAAGATGCAGGAGATGCAGCAGAAGATCGCGCGCGTGCAGCAAGAGCTCGAGCAACAGACAGTCACCGCGGAATCGGGCGGCGGCATGGTGAAAGTGACGGCCGACGGCCGACAGAAGATACTGCAGATCAAGATCGAGCGGGACGTCATGAACGCCGAGGACGGAGACATGCTCGAAGACCTCATCGTGGCGGCGGTGAACAAGGCCATCTCCGATTCGCAGGCGCTGTCGCAGGCCGAAATGGCGAAGGCCACGAGCGGACTGCTCCCCAACATTCCCGGCCTGAAACTGCCCGGGTTCTAAGACTCTTATGATCTATACGTCGCAATCACTCGAACAACTCGTCGAAGAATTTTCGCAGCTGCCCGGCATCGGGCGCAAGACGGCGCTGCGGCTTGCGCTCTATATTTTAAAAATGCCCCGCGAGGAGGTCATGAAATTCTCCGACGCACTCGTCCGCGTGAAGGACAACGTCCGGTACTGTTCCGTCTGCTGGAACATCACGGAGAGCGATCCGTGCGTCATCTGCTCCAGCGCGAAGCGCAATCCTGCCGTCATCTGCGTCGTCGAGGAACCCACCGATGTGATGGCGATCGAGAAGACAAACGAATTTCGCGGACGCTACCACGTGATGGGAGGCGCGCTCTCGCCGCTCGACGGCATTGGTCCCGAGGACCTGAAGGTAAAAGAGCTCCTCTCGCGGATCGCATCGGACACCGAGGAGATCATCCTTGCCCTGAATCCGACAGTGGAAGGCGAAACCACGACGCTCTACCTCTCCCGGCTCCTGAAACCGATGGGCATACGCATCACGCGCATTGCGCGCGGCGTGCCGATCGGCAGCAACCTCGAATTTTCAGACGAAGCGACGCTCACGCGCGCGCTGGAGGGACGCATTGCGGTCTAACGTATACTCACTTCTTGCCTGCCTCGCACTCGGCCTGTTTGTGACCGGCTGCGGACTGTTCCAGACGCGCGACCCCGAATCGCCCGTCACATCGAGCGGCATCAATCCGCCCGCGACGTCGCCCGAAATGGTCGTACAGAATTTCATCGCCGCCGTACAGCAGAAGAACCTTCAGGATTATCAGAAACTGTTTTCAGACTCTCTCACCGGAAACCGGGCGTTCGTGTTCGTGCCCACCGCCGAGGCCGCCGTGCGGTACGGGTCCGTGTTCGGACGCTGGTCTTCGTCATCCGAATCGCAGTATTTCAGGAACGTGCTCTCGTCGCTCCCGTCGACGGCGTATCCGTCGCTCGCCTTCCTGAACCAGAGGATCGTCCGCTTCCAGTCCGATTCGGCGATCATCTCCGCCGAATACCTGCTCATCATGCCCCATAAGCTGACGACGGTGACGACGACATTCGCGGGACGGGCGGATTTTTATACGGCGCCCGACAAGAACCAGTCGTGGACGATCTACCGCTGGGTCGACGTGATGACGAAGCGCGACTCGAGCTGGAGCGACTGCAAGGGAGCGTTCGCGCAATGATACGCTTCCTCTTTGCCCTCCTCGGCCTGACCGGCCTCGCATGCGTCAATCCGTTCGCCCCCGCCCTGGACGACAGTCCGAACGGCGGCGCATCGATCCTCGGCGACCAGCGGACCGTTGAGGGCGTCTTCCAGAATTTCAAGCAGGCGTACCTCTTCCGCGACACGACGATCTACGGCCAGCTGCTCGCGCCGAATTTTGTTTTCATCTACAAGGATTACGACAAGGGGGTTGATGTCTTCTGGGGACGCGACGACGACATGCGCGCAAGCCACGGCTTGTTCCAGAATGCACAACGGCTCGACCTCGTCTGGAACAGCACAATCGCCGCAAACGGCGACAGCCTGAAGATGACACTCACGCGGAATTTCAATCTCACGGTCACATTCAACGCCAACGATATCGAGCGCTACGACGGGTATGCAAACATCTCGCTCGAGCGTCTCCAGCAGGCTGACAGCTGGCGCATCACCCGATGGCGGGACGAATCGAATTTCTAACACAGAGCATATGAAAAAAATCAAAGTATCATTCCAGGGTGAGGCCGGCGCGTTCAGCGAACAGGCCTGCCTCGCGTATTTCAAGGACAGCGCCCGGCCCGTCGCACGCGAATCGTTCCGTGAGCTCTTCGACGACGTCGTCGGCGGCCGCTCCCGGTACGCCGTCGTGCCCATCGAGAATTCGCTCTTCGGCAGCATCCACCAGAACTACGATCTGCTGCAGCAGTATCCGCTTTTCGTTGTCGGCGAGATCAAGCTCCGCATCGGCATGAACCTCCTCACGCTCCCCGGCACGAAACTGGCCGACGTGCGCCACGTGTATTCGCATCCCCAGGGGCTCGGACAGTCGGACGCCTTCCTGCGCACGCTCACGAACGCCGTCACGCATCCGTTCTACGACACCGCCGGCGCGGCGAAGATGATCGCCGAAGAGCACCGCACCGACGCCGCGGCGATCGCCAGTACGAGCGCCGCCCGGCACTACAAGCTGAAGATCCTCCGCGCCAACATCGAAACGGACCACCGTAACTTCACGCGCTTCCTCGTCGTCGCGCGCAAACCGATCGCCGTTAAAAAAGGGATGAAGACCTCGCTCATCTTCGCGATCAAGAACACACCCGGCTCGCTCTTCAAGACGCTCGCCGTGTTCGCGCTCAGAAACATCAACCTGCTCAAGATCGAATCGCGCCCGTTCGTCGGCAAGCCGTGGGAGTATCTCTTCTTCGTCGATGT
The DNA here is from genome assembly GCA_030824175.1 of Bacteroidota bacterium. Classification (GTDB taxonomy): domain Bacteria; phylum Bacteroidota; class Ignavibacteria; order UBA10030; family UBA8401; genus CAISDA01. The sequence continues at coordinate 5,465 of JAVBYH010000244.1, forward strand.
CGACGGCAATCCGATGGAAACCGATTTCACGAACGCCGTCGGCCATCTTCAGGAACTGACGACATATTACAAAAATCTCGGATCGTATCCGGCCGGCGTCATCGTCAGATAACAACATCGAAAACGAACCTATGCTCATCCAATACATTCTGAAAGAAGGAATCTCGGGATTCCGGCGCACGCGACTAGCGATGACCACCTCCATCGTGACGATCGCAGCAGCGCTCGTGCTGCTGGGACTTTTCGGCATCGCCTATCTTAACACTTCGCGCATCGTGCAGTCCTTCCGCGACCGCGTCGAAATGGAGGTCTTCCTCGCGGAACCCGCCCCCGATTCGCTCGCCCTCGCCGTCGACGCGTCGGTCCGCTCGGTGCCCGGCGTGCTCCGGACGCAGTACGTGTCCAAGGACCAGGCGGCACTCATCTTCAAGGAAGAGTTCGGCGAGGATATTCACGGCGTGCTCGATTTTAATCCGCTCCCCTCATCATTCAAGATCTATCTGTCCGAAGAGTACAAGAACGCAGACAGCGCCTCGGCCATTCACGCCCGGCTTAAACAGATCGACGGCATCGACGACATCATCTACCGGAAGACGCTCCTCGAGCTCCTGGACAAACGCTCGCGCACGTTCGCCTTGGTGAGCGCCTCGATCGGCCTCGCTCTTCTCCTCACGGCGCTCCTGCTCGTCTCCAACACGATCCGGCTCATCATCTATTCGAAGCGCCGTCTGATCACCACAATGAAACTCGTCGGCGCCACACGGATGTACATCCGCCTGCCGTTCTTCATCGAGGGTATCCTGCAGGGCGCACTCGGCGGGATGCTGGCCTGCCTCATCCTCTACCTTGTGGACACGTTCCTCATCGGCCTCCTGGGAGCGGAACTCTCCGAATTCCTCACGGTGCCGCCGTTCACGCACGCAGCCGTCTTCCTGGCGGGTATCGCCCTCGGCTTCACGGGAAGCGCCCTTTCCGTGCGGAAATTCATCACCGAAAACGTTGGCATTTAACAAATTTCGTACCATAATGGCATTTTCACTTTGCTCTTTCGAGAAAAAGATGTA
>JAVBYH010000189.1 GCA_030824175.1 Bacteroidota bacterium
CGCGAGGGTTCGAAGATCCGGCGCCGCGCGGAGGATGGCCTCGAGACCCGTCATCGGAACAATGAGCGTCTCCAAGCCGGCGTTGATGAGGCGGATCGGATGCGTTGCGTCGATGTCGTCGACGCGGCAATGCAGCGCCGCGGCCGCATCCGAGGGCGCAATAACGGCCTCCGCATGTACAGCCGGCGGCGACGAGATGTAGACGGAGCGCTCATCGTCATACCGGTTCTCCACGGCGAGCCGCGCCGTCCGCGTCGCGATCGTCAGCGTCCTCCGCCCGCGCAGCAGCGCACTGTCGGCAATGATGTCGTTCATGATCGCGATCGTCGCATGGCCGCAGAAGGCGACCTCGCGCTCTGACGAAAAATAGCACAGATCGAAATCCGCTGCGGCGCCGGGACTAACGAAGCCGACCTCGCTCACGCAGCCTTTGAGTTCCTTCGCGATCCGGAGTTTTTCGGCGTCGGAGAGCTCGTCGAGGCTGTCGAGGTACACGACAGCGGCGGGATTCCCCGACGACGCAGACGTGGCGAATGCATCGATCTTCTTGAATCGTACTGTTTTCATGCGGTGATGATCCTGGTGTGGGGGTGCTACGAAATCCAGAGGAGAACGTCCTTGATGACTTTCCACGTGCCGTTGATGCGTTCGACGGTGTAGAGGTTTCCCGATGCGCTCAATCCCCCCTCGAAATATCCCCCCTCGACCTCGGCCCTCACGGCCGTGATCGTCGTTATAGTACCGACGTGGAAGAGCAGTCCCCGCTCGTGCGTGCGCTTGTCGAAGACCCCTTCGGGACTCGTCGAGCATTCGGAGGCGCGCCTCACGGCAGGCGTGCGCCGTGCGAATCGCGCCATGAACACGTCGTCGAAGTCCGCGTACAAGACCTGCGAGTCGTCCACCGTTTTCCTGCCGATGAAGTACACCTTCGTGTTATTTTGCTGGGCCGATTCGTTGTTATCGAACATGTACGCGAAGACGGCCGCTCGGATGGCATCGGCGTGCGCGGATACGGACGGCCCCGTCCCCTGATCCCTGCAGCCCGAGGCGGCGGTCAACAGCACGCATAAACAAGCGACGAAGATTTTCATCAGTGCGCTCCCTTCTCGTATGCATCAATGTACCTCGGCGACAAAAGAGAATCAAGCGCTGCGGCCGTGTGCACGCGGGCCTCCCTTCACCCTTTATGGAGGACGAACGAGCGTCTGTGTATCGGGCATTGGCCGTGCTCGCGGATGGCGGCGATATGCGCGCTCGTCCCGTAGCCCTTATGCCGGGCGAAATTATATTCGGGATAGATCGCGTCGAGTTCGCACATCATCCTGTCGCGCGTGACCTTCGCGATGATCGACGCCGCGGCGATGGAATGCGACCGCGCGTCCCCCTTCACGATGTTGAGCACGGGATACTGCGCATGGCGGAAAAAATTCCCGTCCACAAGCAGCTGTTCGGGCGCGACGTTCAGGTTCGCGATCGCGATCCGCATTGCCAGCATCGAGGCCTGGAGGATGTTGATGCGGTCGATCTCCGCGTGGTCCACGACGCCGACGCCGACGGCCACGGCCGCGGAGCGTATGTCGTCGAAGAGCAGGTCGCGTTTCTTCTCCGTGAGTTTCTTCGAGTCGTTCACCCCGCCGATGAGAACGCCGCGGGGGAAGATCACCGCTGCGGCGACGACGGGACCGGCGAGGGGGCCGCGGCCGGCCTCGTCCACGCCGGCAATATGCACCATCCCCTTCGCCCAATACCGCTCTTCATACAGCAGCAGGAGCGGCGTTCCGCCGGGTGCGTCTTCCATGTCTTCATGTACCGCTTGCTGAACGTCCATACGTGTCTTATCCGAGATAAATCGCAACGAGACCGACGACCATGTCGTATTTGATGATCGTGCTGAGGCGATGAAGATTCGCGACCGATGTGTTCACCCACAACGATCCGACGACGTACGACAGGACGGTGACCATGCCCGCACCGACGAGCATCGCATACGTCAATGAATAAATGCCGGCCGCAAACGGATACACCGCCGCGATCATGACGGCGACAAGGAAGACAGTGGCAGCCGCGGCGGCGGCGTTCATGCCGAATCTCACTGGCAGCGTCGCGGCCCCGTGCATGCGGTCGCCTTCCACATCCTCCATGTCCTTGATGATCTCGCGCCCCACATTGAGCAGGAACGCAAACACCGCCGGGAGCATCGCACGGTCGATATTGCCGACGGCGGCCCCGCCGTAGACGAACGCGAGTCCCGTCATGAAGCCGACGGCGAGATTGCCAAGGAGCACGGTGCGCTTCAGCACGGAGCTGTAGAGGTACAGGAAGAGCACGGAGAACAGCGCGATGTACTGCGCGGCCGGGGGAAGCAGGAAGCAGCATGACAGTGCCGCCGCGTTGAGCGCCATGTAGAGGACCCTGGCGTGGTCCATCGGCACCGCGCCGGTCACAAGCACGCGCTCCGGCTTGTTCACCCTGTCTATCTCCACATCGAGGATGTCGTTGATCACCATGCCGCCCGAGCCGATGAGCGCGCCCGAGACGGCCGCCGCCGCGATGGCGAGCCACTGACCGCCGGTGCCCCCGGCGAGCAGCGACGCGACGCCGATTGAAAACAGGGCGATGACGAGGTTCGATGGACGCAGGAGGCGCACGTATGGAGTCATGAGGATTCGTTATGTTTGTAAACGCCGGCTGCATGCGTTGCATGCAGCGCGCTAAAATTCGTTGACGATGCCGAAATGGATCTTGCCGTTGCTGAAGCTGTCGCCGCGGCCGATCGCATAACTCACGCCGAGAATGCCGAGCGCCGTTTCGAGCCTGGCACCGATGCCGACGCCGGAGAGCAGCTTCTCCTGTGCGGCGATGCCGTTCGCCGCCTCATCCGGGCGCGAAAAATATCCGCCGTCGGCGAATGCAAACACGTGAGAGAACCGTCCGGTGAGGAACCGGTATTCGATCGACGCCCACGCCACGCGCGATCCGAAGAACTGGTTCTCACGATACCCGCGTACTGTCGTGGAACCGCCGAACTGATACATGTCGCTCAGCTCGAGCTCGGAGGATGTCACCTGTTTTCCATGCACTCCGAGTGCAATGACGTGCCGGGGCCACGGCATCGTGTAGAGATCCACGTCCACTGCGATGCGGCTTGTCACATACTCCTTCACGTCGACCGTTGCCATAAAGGCCGGCGGACCCGTGATCTTCTTCGTCCCGCTCTGGTAGCTTGTGCTGTACTGCACGCCGGAGGAGGGCGCGCGCACATTGTCGCGCGTGTCGTACCGGACCTCCCCTCCCAGGAAGAGCGACGAACTTTCGTAGACGGTGAATTGCGCGAGGCCGGCCGAGGGGTAGATGGACTCGGCGTTCACCGTCCCGGCGAGCGTCAGCTCGTCCGTGAGATTGTAATCGCCCCGCGCCGACATGACGCTCTTCACATAGAGCGAATCCTGCTTCCGCTGGTAGTAGCCGACACTGAGGTCCAGCGGAATCGCAAGGAACCACGGCTCGGTATACGAAAACTCCAACTCCTGCGTGGACGATGTTTCGCGCTGCCATCGGGCGGCGACCTTGCGGCCCGTCCCGAAGATGTTCTTCATCGTCAGGGCGGCCAGCCCCGTGAGGTACCCGCCTTCGGTCGCCGTGGCTCCCGGCACGTAGCCAAGCACGCCGTCGAACATCGTTGTGTTCCCTTCCTCGATAGTGCAGAGCAGACCGCCCGAGCGAACGAGTGTGTCCGCCGCCGTCGAATCGTTCAGGAGATACAATTGAATCTCACCCACCGATGAAAAGAGCTGCAGGCGTTCGAGGCGGCGACGCAGGCGATCGGCCTTCGATTGCGAAAACAGTTCGCCCGGCCGCAGCCGAGCTTCGCGGATGAGCACGTCGCTGTTCGATGCCGAGTTACCCTGTACCGTCATCTCGCGCAGGACTACGCGGGGTCCCTCGGCAAGGTGGTACACGATGCCGGCCCCGAGCGCGTCCACGGAGTCGTCGAGCCGGATCTCAATCCGAATCGACGTGAAGGGGAATCCGAGGCCGCTGTAATGCGCGAGCATCGCCTCGACGTCACGCTCGACGGCGGGCTGCTCGAGCACTGCACCTTCGGAAAGTTCCGCGAGCTGCCGGAGCGCTGATACGCTCACGGCAGACGCGCCTTCGTAACGGATGGACGAAATAACGGGCAGGACATGTTGGGAGCGGGCCGCGGCAGTGAGCGCCAGGAGCATCACGATCGACGACCGGAGGCCAAAGCGCATGACGTGCATCATTTCGCCCGCTGCAGAAGATCGTAAATTGGTGTCAGCAGTTTAAAATCGCCGAAGCCGGTCTCGTCGGCGAAGATGACCTGCCGGTTGTAATCGTAGTATGACCAGATCTCGTACGGCTTCGAGTCGATGTCGAACGGATGGCGCTCCACGTTATTCGGCGATCCGAGGAGGATGAACACCATGCCCATGTCCGTGCGCCATCCGGCGAGATAATGCGAAAAATGTTCGTTCGCGTATTCGACGCGCGCATAATACTCTTCCATGTACTCGTTGCGCTTCGTATCGGGACTCGGATCGCGCCGCTGCCAGAAATCCTGGAACAGTTTCTGCTTCTCCTCGTTCGTCTTGGCGTCGTTCATGTCGGTATATTCCCCGTCCTTCGCGATATACCGAAGCTGCCGCACGGCAAGATCCAGGTCGTTGATGCTGAAGGGCATGTTCCCCCACCGCGCCACGAACGATTTTTTCTTCACTGTGCTCTGCGGCTCCCCGTCCACGACAGGCTTCAGCGTCCTGTTCTCGACCGTCAGCATATAGGTGCCCGCCGAATATTGGGCGGTGTCCAGCTTCTCGATGATCTGCGTCTTCCCGCCCGTCACCCTATGGAGCACGCGCTGCGAAAACACACTCTTGTCCTTCAGGCCCGTGATCGTGTACAGCGATTCGACGGAATCGACACCGGTGCCGTTATACACCTCGTAGAACACATAGAGGCCGTTCACGACGTCCGCCACATTGCCGGTGATGTTCGGCACGATGTTCAGCCGGCCCTTGTCGCTTGAGACGCGGCTGATGAGCATCACATCGCTCATCGACAGGACGGGCAGCGCATAATTGTCGACGACGATCTTCTTCACCACCGTAGCGGTCTTCTTCGATTCAAGGTCGTGCACCTGGGCCCGCAGGATGTAGATCCCCGGCACGAGATCGAACGATCGCTGCGTGAGATTGTAGGCCCCCCGCTTTTCCGTCTCCTCGTACGTTTGATGGCGCACATCCTCCGTCGTCACGCGTTCGCCCATGACGCCATTTTCCTCGGTAAGCACGTTCACTGTCACCTCGTATTGCGCCCGGTACGAGGCGTTGTTGGCGACGAAGCGGAGTACATCGTATGGCACGTGGATATAGACGTCGAGGCGCGAATGGAGCGAATCGGCGGAGGCAAAACTGATCGCATCCATGAAAAATTCGGGAATGTCGATCCCCGGCGTCGGTTTACGCGCCTCTACCTGGGCGTCGGCCGGGATCCACAGCGCGCACAGGATGAGCAGCATGTATGGTACACGAGAGTTCATTGTATGAGTATTAACTGACCACATCTCCGTAAAGATCGTACTCTACGGCATCCGTTATACGTATATAAACAAATTCTCCGGACGATAAGTGTCGTCCCGCCGGGGGCGTGATATAGATCTCGTTGTCGATCTCCGGCGCGTCCCATTCCGTGCGGCCGACGTACGCCCCGTCCTCCTCGCGCTCCACGAGCGTGCGCACCACGGTGCCGATCTTCGCCTCGTTCGCCTCGAGCGAGATCCCGCGCTGCACGTCCATGAGGTAGGCCTTGCGCCGTTCCTTTTCCGCCTCCGGGACCGGATCGCCGAGCCCGAAGGCGCCGGTGTCGTCCTCGAGCGAATACGTGAAGATGCCGAGCCGTTCGAAGCGGACGGCCTTCATGAAAGCAGCCAGCTCCTCCACATCCTTCTCCGTCTCGTTCGGATATCCGGTGATGAGCGTCGTGCGCAGCGCGATGCCGGGTACCTTCACGCGGATCGTCTCGATGAGCGACTCGAGCGCGCGCTTCGTGATGCCGCGGCGCATCGATTTCAATACGGCATCCGAGCAGTGCTGCACGGGCATGTCCAGGTAGCGGCAGATGTTAGCATGATCGGCCATCACCGGAAGGATATCGAGCGGGAATTTCGCGGGATACGCGTACATCAGGCGTATCCATTCCAGCTCCTTCACCGAGGCGAGCGAGGCGAGGAGCGACGCCAGCGTGCGCTCGTTGTAGATGTCGAGTCCGTAGTACGTCGTGTCCTGCCCGATCACGATCAATTCCTTCACGCCCTTGGCGGTGAGCTTCATCACCTCGGACATGATCTCGCCGACCGGCTTCGAACGGTGGACGCCGCGCATGATCGGGATCGCGCAGAACGAACAGGGATTGTCGCAGCCTTCGGATATCTTCAGGTATGCAGAATATTCGGGTGTGGAGAGCGCGCGTTCGCCGAGCAGCTCCCG